>NZ_JBEYRK010000022.1:0-128798 GCF_040704065.1 Streptomyces sp. NPDC047869 | reverse complement strand
GGCAACGGTGCGGTCGAGGCCGCGACCGTTGTGGTTCCTCAGGGCCCGGGTCAGCATCGTCAGATCCATGAGATCGCCGCCGACGCGGCCCCAGATCCAGGCCGGATGCGGCCGCCCCAGCAGCCCGGTCGCCGCCGCCAGCTCGCGCACACCGACAGCGGTCGTGGCCGCGCGGTGCCGGAAGTCGTCGTCCACACCCAAGGCCCGGGCGAAGCCCGCCGGGGCGACGACCTGAGGCACGCCCAGGAGCGCACTGGCCCAGCCCAGACCACGCACGAGCGGATCGTGTCGAAGGCGGGAGGTGGAACGGGTGTCTGTCTTCATGAGTGCTCCCCACGTGCGGTGAGGTGAACGGAAGGCGGGCCACTTGAGTGAGAAGGTCAAGCGCGCACAGCGGATAACACGGGAGTTTCCGCGTGACTCGCACCCAATCCTCAGATTGCGGACCGAACCGGCGCGGCCGTCCGGTCGCGGCGCGGACGTGACGCAAGCCCTGGGCTTGGCAAGCGTCCTCACCGGCGAGAGCCCTGAGCGATCTCCGTCGGCGCGCCCGGATCCGCCAGGAGAGCCCACGACCGTAACGCACTGCATAGGGCCACGATTGCGTGCGCCACCGGGAGCAACGGCTCAGTCCGCGCCCACTGCGCGCCACTCAACGGCGCATCCGGACCGACGATCCGTCAAAAGAAGGGCTTTGCCAGGCGCAATGGCACGCGTCAACCGGCTCTGACTCCTGTTCACCGGCCCCGCCCACTCGCTCGCTGGTGTTCACCACCGCGGCGTTCGGCCCTGTGTTCGACGGTCCAGCGGTGATGGTCCAGGCGGGGCGAGGACTCAATGCCCTTGCGGACGATGCCGTCCCCGGTGCCGCGTCCGCGTCACCATCGCCGCAGGTGGTCGCAGTCGTACCCCGAATCGGAGGTGACGTCCTGCAGCGCGTCCAGCACGTCCGTACGCTTGTGGACATGCCTCCTCCTCAGCTGTAGTCCAGGGGCACTTCGTACCGGCTTGTGCCACCCGTGGCGTTCCCGGAAAAAGCGGCCGACGGGGACGTCAAAGCATTTCGGGGAATGCTGCGCCCAGCGGCCGAATCCAGGGGAGATCACATGCCCGGCAATAAGGAACGTGCCACCCTGCGCGCCGCGGCTCAGGCCGCCGAACAAGTCCTGGCGAACGTCGCCGAGCGGGCCGAGCACGCCGAGCGCCAGTACCCGCAAGACCCGTACGCCCAGCGCGTCGCCGAGGTAGGGATGCTCACCGGTGCGTTGAGGGCCCTGTTGGACGCGGTGCGCCCCTTTACCGAGGAAAGGGAAGAGGACGGGCGGTGACCGGCGCTTTCGGCACCGGCCGCGAGGTTGGCGCCGGCATTTCGTTCACCGTTTCGGGTAGTGCATGCGCGGTACCTGTCACACGTCGGAGGATTGGAGACGCCATGGACAGCGACGACTTCATCCGGCTCGTAAGCCGGCGGGCCCACGTGCCCGAGGAGCAGGCTGGAGAGCTGACCCGGGCCACGATGCTGACGCTGGGCGAGCGGATCACCGGCGGCGAGGCCAGGCACTTGGCCGGCGTCCTGCCCGCCGAGATCGCCCCGCCGCTGGTCCCACCGGAGGATGTCGCCGAAAAATTCGGCGTTGACGAGTTCGTCCGGCGAGTGAGTGAGCGTGCAGGCGTCGGTGAGACCGTGGCGCGCAGGGGCGTTGCGGCGGTTTTCATGACTCTGGGAGAGGCCGTCCCCGGCGCGGAGTTCCAGGATGTGATGTCGCAACTGCCGAACGAGTTCCAGAACCTCTAGCTCGGGCATCCCGGCGCCCCCAACACGGCTGGGCGCAGCCGATGAAAATCGCTCGCTCGCAAGCACTTCTTTGACACCCACCTGGCCGTTGGGAGGCTGCCGGCTTCCGGGTCCTGGGTGAGGGGGAGGAGTCACAACAACCCGTTTCGGTCATCTCGTGGCTCCCTCCCCGGAGGGCCCGACCGGTTCTGGACCGTTGTCCCTCACCGCCGGGCTCCTCGGCTCAACGACCGCCGCTCTATTTGCTCTCGGTGATCCGGATGTGAAGGGGCTTGGTGATCTACGCCTTGCGGACGGTGACCGCGAGCACACTCAGCGGGGCCGACCATGCGGCAGGGACCGCACCAGGTGGCCACGCCGGGTTTCTGCCGGTGCGCACGGAGAGTCCCGAGCACTCCCCAGGGTGACGAACCGGGTGGCTGCACGCCTGCGTCTGGCGAGTCAGGAATGCACCGGTCCGGTCGCCCCACGAGTACAAGAGAAACAATCCACACATCTCGGGTAAGTCGGCCCGGGAGCGGGTACGCGACATGCCGCTCGGCTCCTGAAGGCTTCGAGGGACGGAGTGATCCCATGGTCGGCAGTCGGGCGCACAGCCTGTACCACCACAGCGCCGGGCGGCACCCCCCAGTCTCACGCAGAGGGCCCCGCGCGCCCGCTCGCACCCCAGCCGACCATGCCCTCCACGAACTGGTCGCGCTCTGCCGCGCCCTGTTCGGCACTCCGGACGAAGTCGAGATTCTCCGCCTGGCGATGGACCACGTAGCCGCCGCGGGGCCCTACAGCGCGGAGGCCGGATACCTGAAGGTGGGCGGTGACCTGGTTCCCAGTCCGAGGGACGGGCAGATGCCTGCCTTGGCCGTGAGCCGGAGGGTGCGGGAGCTGGCCGGGCAGGACGGCAACGTGACCGTACCCGGCAGGCCCTGGGGCCGGGCCCTGGGGCTGCGCGGACCTGGGGGACTCCACGGCTACCTTGTCGTGACGTCCCGCTCCCGGCCCACCGAGGCCGAGCGATTTCTGCTCGCCACGCTCGTCCGGCACACCGCTGCTGCACTGTCAGTCGCTTTCGCACATCGCCGCCGACGCGAGGACGCGCTGGAGCTGCGCCGACTGAGGGAGGAACGCACGGCCCTCCAGCGGCAGCTGATCTCTGTGGTGGCTGAGCTGGGTTACGAGCGAGCCGTTCACGCGTTCATGGCCGACGTCGCTGCCTCGGGTGGCGGCGAGGAAGCTGTCACCCGCGCACTCCACAGACTCACTGGACTTCCCGCGCTGGTCGAGGACCGCTTCGGTCGGCTGAGGACTTGGACCGGCCCCGGCCGCCCTGACCCCTATCCCGAACCGGACCCCTTCCGTCAGGACGAAATGCTGCACGCCGTAGCGAGAGAGGCCGGGGCGGTGCGGATAAAGGACCGACTGGTCACCCTCGTCCGCCCGCACGGCGACATCCTGGGCGTGCTGGCGCTGGTCGATACCCGGGACGAGGCCGACGAGCACACCGTGCTCGCGCTTGGACACGCCGCCACGTCGCTCGCCCTGGAGCTGGCGCACCTGCGCAATCTGGCCGAAGTCGAGCTGAGGCTGCACCGCGAGCTGGTGGACGACCTCCTGGCAGGGACGGACGAGGCGAGCGCCTACGCCCGGTCCGAGGCAGTCGGACACGACCTGCACCGCAGCCACTACGTCGTCGTGGTGCAGTGGTCGAACCGGACCGCCGACGATTCCTTCGCACAGACCGTGGGGCGGGCGGCCTCTGCGGTGGGCATGCGCTCGCTGCTGACCCGACGCTCCGACCACGTCGTCCTGGTCGCCGGCGACAGGCCGCACGCCCACGCGCTCTACGAGGCGCTCGCCCGGGAGACCGGGACCCGGTCCGGGACGATCGGGGTGAGCGGCCCTTGTGACTCCGTGGATGAGATCCCCCACCGCTACCAGGAGGCGCAGCGCGCCCTGGAAGCGCGCCACCATTCCCGCGAGCGCTACGGCACGTCGTTCTTCGACGAGCTGGGCCTCTACCGCATTCTGGGACCAGGCAGCGGTCGCCGGGAACTGGAGACGTTCGTCCAGGAGTGGCTCGGGCAGCTCATCGACTACGACTCCCGGCACCACGCGACCATGGTGGAGACCCTGTCCCGGTACTTCGACTGCGGCGGCAACTACGACGAGACCGCAGAATCCCTCGCCATCCACCGCAGCACGCTGCGCTATCGGCTCCAGCGCATCCGCGACATCAGCGGCAACGACCTCGCGAACGTCGAGGACCGGCTGAACCTCCAGGTGGCGACCCGAGTGTGGAAGATCATGCTGGGCGGGCCCGGCTGACGCCTCGGCGGCGGAGGAGCATCTGGGCCGCGCCGTGGATGCCGGGACGGCCGGCAGCGACCTGGTCGAGCAGCCGGGTGCCGGCTGCGGAGTCCCGGATACCGGCCGCGGTGACCAGCACCGCCAGGAGGAGGCCGATACGTCCGTGCGCAGCCAGCTCTTCAGCGGCTCGGGCAGCGGCTCCGCGAGGTCCTGGGCCTCTCCGCCGCTGATCCGGTCGGCGAGCACCTCAAAGGTGGCGCATGTGAGGCGAATCGCGTTGGTAGCACCTTCGAATCCAGAAGGCCTTCCGGACCACTGGGCCGGCAAGAGTGTCTGAAATGTTCGACGAAATCGGCTGACGTGATGCGCGTCCCGTGTCCCGCGCCGCCCTCTGGGCACTCGGCTCTCACTCGGAATGAATGGGTGTATGGACATGGAACGAGGCAGCAACCCGGTCGGTCCCCGTAAGGACGACGAGATGAAGCACGAGCTGGAAGGGCAGCTGCGTGCCGGTCGGCCCACGCACGTGGAGGAGGCCACCGACCCCGAGCCGCCGGCCGACGACGACATCCGTGTCGACCCGGGTGGCCCCGTCCCGCCACCCGGTGAGGAACGTGAACAGGCCCGGGCAGCCGCCGAAGCGGACTCCCTGCGGCTCGAGCTGGCGCGCCACCTGGAGCGCAAGGCATTCCCGACCGACCGCCAGGGGCTGCTGGATGTCCTCGAAGCTCACCACGCGCCGGACCCCGTGTTGGAGGCGGTGCGGCAACTCCCGGAAAGCGGCGAGTACGCCAATGTGACCGAGGTTGTCGAGGCGCTCGGCGGCGAGCCCACGGCGTGAATCGTCCGCCCGGTAGACAAGCAAAGGAGTAGTCAGTAGTCATGACCGTTGCCGAGGAGAACCGCCCGAAGACGACCTCTACCGACGACGTCATGGACACATCTGACGAGACGACATCCGGCGGGCAGGACAACGGTGCCAGCGGGCGCACCACGGGGGAAGCGACGGAGGAAGCCGGACTCAGCTCGGACGGCGTGCGCGACGAAACCTGACCCGGTCCGCCAGGTGACTTCCTCGCCGGTGCGCGGGGAACGCAGGCAGGGGCCATCGGCCTGGCAGTAGTGCTTGGTCTGGGGCAGCGTCCGCCAGTTGCTGCAGCAGCCACTGAGTGAGGCCGAGATCCCCGTACTGCGAAGTGAGAAGCGGACGGCACGCCGAGCAGGTCCACGACCTGTTACGTGACAAGACCCGCCGGGCCCACGGCCGCAGCGCACGGCTGCACGACACCACCGCGTCCGGCGAGCCGCTGCTGTAGCCGCTCGGACGCCAGCCTGTGCCGCACCCGCACCACCAGCTCGCCATGGAGAGCGCGATCGACCGGCTCGTAGGTCAGCCCAGCACTTCTTCGATCGGGGCGTCGGCGTCCACGTAGCGCACGAGCTTGCGGTTCGCGAATTCCACGATGCCCACGTCGCCGAGTTCGCGCCCGTAGCCGGAACGCTTGATGCCGCCGAAGGGCAGCTCCGGTCGGGACGCGGTCGGGTGGTTGATCCACACCATGCCCGCCTCCAGCCGGTCCGCGACCCCGCGAGCACGTTCCGGGTCGGCGGCGAAGACCGCGCCTCCCAGGCCGTAGGGGGAGGTGTTGGCCAGTGCTACGGCCTCGTCCTCGTCGGCGACCCGGTAGACCGTGGCGACGGGGCCGAAGAGCTCTTCCCGGTAGGCCCGCATGTCCGGTGTGACGTCGGTGAGAAGGGTCGGCTCGACGAAGGCGCCCGGCAGGTCGGGCCGCCCGCCGCCCAGCACCACCGTGGCTCCCTTGTCCACCGCGTCACGAACCTGCTCCATCAGGAGTTCGGCCGCGGCCTCGGAGGACAGCGGGCCGAGCGTGGTGGCGGGGTCGACCGGATCTCCCGGTTGCACCTCGCTCATCCGGTCACGCAGCCCGGTGAGGAAGGCGTCGTAGACGTCGGCAAGGACGATGAAGCGCTTGGCCGCCACGCAGCACTGCCCGGTGTTGCCCATCCGGCCGAGGAACGCGGCGTACACGGTGCGCTCGATGTTGTGACCATCCAGCACGACGAAGGGATCACTGCCACCCAGTTCGAGGACGGACTTTTTGACATTGCGGCCGGCGATCTCGCCCAAGCTCACGCCCGCCCGCTCGCTTCCGGTCAGTGACGCTCCCTGCACACGAGAGTCATCAATGATTTTCCCGACGTCTTTGCCCCGCACGAAAAGATTGGTGTAGACCCCGGTTGGCACACCCGCATCCGTGAACAGCTGCTCGAGTGCCAGTGCGGACTGGGGGCAGCTACTCGCGTGCTTGAGGAGGATCGTGTTGCCGAGGACGAGGTTCGGACCCGCGAATCGGACCACCTGGTACAGCGGGAAGTTCCACGGCATCACACCGAGAAGGACACCGAGCGGCTCGTTCACCAGCAAGGCCGTGCCCTCGGGCACCGGCAGGGGTCGTTCTTCCAGCAACTCGGGGCCGTGGTCGCCGTAGTAGGTGAGGATGTCGGACGCGAGGTCGACCTCCGCACGGCTCGAGTTGATCAGCTTGCCGACCTCGAGGGTCAGGAGGTGGGCCAGTTCCTCCTTGCGCTCCCTCATGAGCCGGCCGGCGCGTTGCACGAGAGCCCCCCGGTCGGCCGTCGACCGGGCACGCCAGTTCGGAAAGCTGCAGTGCGCCCTGTCGATCGCACGTTCTACGTCCTCCGCGCTCAGCGCCGGGAACTCACGAACCCTTTCACCGGTGTACGGGTTGACCGTGGCGATGGGGCTTCCCTGGGCAGTGGCATGGGCGTCCATGACGCCTCCCTGGAGTCGGGGCCCCTCGGGTTTCCACGCTCGGACCCGCTCACACGTGCTGATCGTCCCTTGCCACGGCAAGCTGTGGTACCCGGGTCCTCTGTGGTTCACGTCGAATGCGCAGAGTCGCCGCCCGAGTTCGGCTACGTCGGCGCTCTCACGGTGTGCCTCTTCGCCTGGGTTCAATACGACGAGCTCAACCTGGCCGGCGAGGCCCCGTACACCGCGGTGCGCCGGAGGCGTCAAGCCGTGGGTGGTCGTGGTCCCCACCGTCCGTGCGCGGGCGCGGGCCGGGTCGGCGTGGCAGGCTTGCAGGGGGTCCGCGCCGTTCGTCGCAACACAGCAGCGAAGGAGGACGACTCATGGATGAGCAGGAATTCGTCCGTACCGTCGCCGAGCGCACCGGACTGGGCCGAGAGGAGGCGGCGGACCTGACCTGGGCCACGCTCGAGACGCTGGCCCACAGGCTGAGCCCGGGGGAGGCCAGGGACCTGGTCACCGAGCTCCCCGAGGGCCTCGCGGACGCGGTGCGCCGGGGAACCACGGACCGCATCGAGCGGTTCGGCCACTACGACAGCGTGCGGCGCGTGGCCGAACGCACCATGCTCAAGGAGGAGGAAGCCGACCGGGGTGTGCGGACCGTACTGGCCGTGCTCCGGGAGGCGATCAGCGAGAAGGAGTTCAACGACCTGATGTCGCAGCTCGGAACGGACTTCTCCCAGGCCCTCGAATCCGCCGGGTGACCCCGGGGCCTTCGGCACGGCGCCCGTGTCAGGCGCCAGCGGCCCGGACGCTGCGGGTGCGCCGGGGCGCGGTGGGTGATTTATCCGCGGAACGCCGGTCCCTCGCGGCCGCCATGGCGCGAGGCGCACACGAAGGTGTGGTCATGGCGGCTGACGTGCCCAAGACCCTGCCGGCAGATGTCGCGGCCGGAGCGAGGCGGACTCAGGGGGCCGGACACCACCGACGGGTGACGCCCGGGCCGCAGCCCGGGCGTCACAGGGCGATGACATGGAGGTCGACCAGGTCGAGCAGCGCCCCCAGGGCCGAGCTGGGCCGCCGGGTCGACGACGTGCCGAGGTGCATGCTCCAGCGGAGCACGGTGTCGTGGACGTCCAGGACGTGCAGGCCGGGGGTGCGGGCAACGGCGAACGCGGGCAGGAAGGCGATGCCCAGACCGTGCCGGACCAGTGCCGCCCCCATGTCGATGTCGGGCACTTCCAGTGCCACCCGGCGTACGACGCCCGCCGCCGCGAACGCCCGGTCGACCACCTCGCGGTTGCCGTAGCCCGGCGGGAAGTCCACGAAGGGCTCCCCCGCGAGGTCCGCAAGTGCCACCCGTCCCCGCTGCGCGAGCGGATGGGCGGCGCTCACCACCAGGACGAGCGGCACGGTGGCCAGCTCCCGTGCGTCGATCCCGGCGGGCTTGCGTTCGGGCAGCGACAGGAAGGCCACGTCAAGGTCCCCGCTGAGCAGCGCGTGCGCCAGTCCCGCCGAGCCGGCCGTCGCCAGCCGCAGCCGGACGTCGATCGCCGGATGCCGCGCGTGCAACTGCCCGAGGAGCGCAGGCAGGTCCACCACCTCGACCGAGGCCATGGCGCCCACGTTCACCGTGCCGCGCAGCGTGTCCTGTGCGGCACGCACGGCGTCCTGGGCCGCCTGGGCGGCGTGCAGGGTGGCCCGAGCCTCCGGCAGCAGCGCCGCACCCGCCCCGGTGAGCCGGACCTGCTGCGACGTGCGCTCGAACAGTGCGCAGCCGAGCTCGCGCTCCAGAGAGCGGATCGCGGCGGACACCCCCGACTGCACCACGTGCAGCCGCCGGGCGGCACGCGTGAAACTCAGCTCCTCGGCGACCGCGATGAAGTGCTCCAGCTGACGTAGCTCCACCCGAGAAGTATCACTCACAATGCTGGAGCCCAGCAAAAACATTCGTTGGCGCTGATTCTGGCTGGTGAGCAGGATGGAAAGCGCCATCCGCTTCCGCTCGAGGAGGGGTACCCCTGCCTGCCGTTCCGACGCCGTTGAGCCATCGCCCAGCCGACGCTCCCGACGACCCGACCCACCGGATCCCAGCACCTGCTCCCGCCGACCTGCCGCCCCGCGCCCCCGCTCGGCACCGTGCCTCGCACGCGACCGGCTTTTGGTTCGTGGCGGTGGCCTTCACCGTGCTGATGGCCTTCGGCACCGCGCCGACCCCGCTGTGGCCGCTGTACGAGGCCCGGGACCACTTCGGCGCGACCACGGTCACGGTGGCGTACGCCTCGATGGTCGTGGGGGCAGCGGCGGCCTTCCTCGGACTGGGACACCTGTCGGACCGGCTCGGCCGGCGGCGCATCATCGTCCCGGCGCTGCTGGTCGGCATCGTCGCGTCGGTCGTACTGATCGTGTGGCGGGACCTGCCGGGGCTGATCGCGGGCAGGATCCTGAACGGTGTCGGACTGGGGCTGATGGCCTCGACCGCGACGACGTACCTGCACGACCTCCACCACGAGGTCCGTCCGGAACGGACGGGTTCGGTGCTGCCCGGCATCGTGGCCACCGCCGCCAACCTCGGCGGCCTGGCCTCAGGGCCCCTGGTCGCCGGAGCCGCCGCCGAATGGCTCCCCATGCCCCTGATCACGGCCCAGGCGATCTTCACGCTCGCCATGGCAGTATGCCTGGCGCTGGTGCTGTGCACCCCGGAGACCGTGGACCTGGAGTTGCCCGCGGCTCAACCGCCCAGCAGGTTCGTCCTGCGTCCAGGCGGCCGACGGGCGTTCGGCGCGGCCGGCGCGCTGGGCGCCTTCGCCTTCGCGATCCTCGGCCTGATCTCCTCCCTCGGGGCGAGCGTGCTCCACGGCACCCTGCACACCGACTCGCACCTCATGGTCGGCCTGGCGGCCTTCCTCATGTTCGGTTCCGCGGCGGCCGCCCAGCTGGTGCTGGGCCGCCTCCCACTGCCCCGGCTCCTGACCGTGGGGGCAGTGGTCTTTCCGGTCGGCCTCGTCCTGTGCGCCGTCGCCCTCTACCACCCCGCGCTCTGGCTCTACCTGGTCGCCGTGTCCCTGTCAGGAGCCGGCTCCGGGCTGCTCTTCAAGGGAGGAGTCGAACGTGCCGGTTCAGTGGCCGAGCCCGCCTCACGCGCGGGGGTCCTCGCCGTGTTCTTCGTCGTCGCGTACCTGGGAATGGGCCTGCCCTCCGTCCTGTTCAGCATCGCCCTGCGGCACTTCGCCGTGCAGACCGCGATGATCGGCTTCGCGGCGGTCCTCTCCTGCGGAGCCGTTGTGTCGGTCGCCGTCGCGTTGCGCGACCGCGCACCCGGTCCCGGCGAGCTCTCGGCGCAGTCCGCTCGCCCCTCCTGACCGTTCTGCGGCGCATGCGACACCGGTTGTCTGGGAGGCGCGGACCTGGGCACCCGGTACGGGTGCGCGTGACACGGATTCGCGGCGGACGGGAGGCCCGAGATGTCTGCGGAATCGGCCAGAACGATCGCGCTCCCCGCCGGTGAGGAGATCGCGGCGCTCGGGCAGGGCACCTGGTACCTGGGCGAGGACCCGGCCCGGCGTGAACAGGAGATCGCCGCGCTGCGGCTGGGCGTGGACCTGGGCATGACCGTCGTCGACACGGCGGAGATGTACGGCGACGGCGCAGCCGAGGAGCTCGTCGGGGAGGCCCTCCGGGGACGCCGGGAGGAGGTCTTCCTCGTCAGCAAGGTGCTGCCCCGCCACGCCGACCGGAAGGGCACCGTCGCCGCCTGCGAGGGCAGCCTGCGGCGGCTCCGTACGGAACGGCTGGACCTCTACCTGCTGCACTGGCGGGGACGGTGGCCGCTCGAGGAGACCCTTGCGGGATTCACCGACCTGATGGAGACGGAGAAGATCCGTTACTGGGGCGTGAGCAATCTCGACGTCGCCGACATGGTCGAGCTGATGGCCCTCCCCGGCGGCGACGCCGTGGCCGTCGACCAGGTGTTGTACAACCTCTCCCGGCGCGGCATCGAGTGGGATCTTCTCCCCTGGTGCCGTGAGGCCGGGGTGACGGTCATGTCCTACTCCCCGATCGAGCAGGGGCGGCTGCTGAAGGTCGAGGCTTTGGGTGCCGTGGCCCGGGCGCTCGGAGCTACGCCGGCCCAGGTGGCACTCGCCTGGGTGCTGGAACAGGGGGTGGCCGCGATCCCGCGTTCCGGATCACCCGACCACGTGCGGGAGAACCGCGGCGCGCTGGACCTCCACCTTCCCACCGAGGCGCTCGACGCCCTCGACGAGGCGTTCCCGCCGCCCCGCGGGCCCACGCCCCTGGAGATGCTCTGAAGGAGTTGACAGGATGGCGCGCCCACTCGTCGTCGGAATGGGAGGTTCGCTGCGCACTCCGTCGACCAGCCTCACCGCACTGTGTGTGGCGGTCGAGGGGGCGGCCGATGCGGGCGCCGACACCCAGATGATCGATCTCAAGCGGCTGAATCTCCCGTTCTACACGTCCGAGCACGGGATCCCCGCGTCCGCCCGCCGGCTTGCGGACAGCGTTCAGGCCGCCGACGCCCTGCTGTGGAGCAGCCCGACATACCACGGGTCGGTCAGCGGCGCGTTCAAGAACGCGGTGGACTGGCTCGCCCTCCTGGCCGACCACGACCCGCCCTACCTCAGCAACAAACCCGTGGGGATGCTGACGACCGCCGGTGGAGTGCAGGGCCTGCAGGCGATCAATGCGATGGAGTTCATCGTGCGGTCGTTGCGCGGCTGGGCCGTGCCGCTGGTGTTCGCGGTCCCGCGGTCCTCCCGGGTCTTCGACGGCGACGGACGCCTCACCGACCAGGCGGTCGCGGACCAATTGCGCGGCCTCGGCGCGGAGGTGACCAGGGCGGCCCTGCAGTTCCGGGCGGAGGGCACGTGCGACTACGCGCAGGAGCGGCCGTCCGGGGCCGTCCGGGACTGACCCCGGCCCTGTCACGCAGGGGGCGCCGGGGTCGTGGTTCCTCAGGGCCCGGTCCGCTCCACGGGCCGCCGGTGCTCGCCGCGCGCCCCGGAGCGCCCGGGTGGGAAGTGCGGCAGCACGTGTTCGGCCAGTTCGTCAATCACTTCGGCGACCGGACGGCGGCTGTGCTTGAAGTTGATCATCAGCTGGTCGATGCCGATGTCCTGCCAGGCCCGCATCATCGCCAGGAACGACACCCGGCCCACCGAGAAGCCCTGGTGGATGCGCCGGGGCAGGGCCAGCGGGTCCTCGGTCAGATCCAGATAGGTGGCCTGCGCGTACGGCTTGGACCCACCGCCATCGCCCCGGGTCAGCTCCCGCCACCGCTCGATGTTCTCGGCCTGCTGCTGGAGCGGCGGGGTGTAGTACAGCCAGCCGTCCGTGTTGTCGGCGATCCACCGGACGTCCTGCCTGCCACGTCCCGTCATCAGTACGGGGATCCGCCGGTACACCGGCTTGGGCAGCAGATCGGTGTCGCGCATCCGGCCGAGCGGCGACTCCACGTGCGGGAAACGGTGCTCGAGGACGACACGGAAGTACTCCAGCGACTGCCGGAACCTCTCGGCCCGGCTGCCCAGGTCCTGACCGAAGGCCGGGAACTCCACGGGCCGGTCACCGGTGGCCACCCCGAGCAGGAGGCGTCCGCCTGACAGCTGGTCCACCGAGGCGGCCGCCTTGGCGGTGTGCAATGGATGCCGCAGCGGCATGACGATGCTGGCGGTTCCCAGCGTGATCGAGGTGGTGCGGGCACTGAGCTGCCCCAGGTACACCCAAGGGTCGAAGACCTGCCCGGCGTCCCCGAAGCTGGGGTCCAGCAGCGGCACGTCACGGACCCATACCGAGGCGAAGCCGGCCCGCTCGGCCTGCTGGATCCGCTCGATGTGCCCGGCCAGGGACGGCACGGGTCCTTCGAAGCCCTCCAGGGGCGTGATGGCGCCCACGGTCATCCTGCCGCCGGGATACGCCCTGGCCATGGCCGCGTGCTCGGAGAACGGCCGCTGCGCCCCGCCTTCGACGTCCACGGGTGCGTCGGCTGAGGGAACTGTCGGTTGTGTCATGCGATCCTCCGGCGTATAGGCCGTGTCCGGGTCCGGGTCCGTATCCGTGCCCTGCGCCGTGCTGGGGCGCGTCGTTCCGGGACCCGTGACGCCCGCCGAGGCGGCGGGTTCCCATGCCGCCGAGGGCAAATCCGTGACGGCCCGGCAATTGCCGAACTCGCCTCGACGAGTGGTCACCGCTACTGCTGGACCACCTGTTCCCATGCTCTTGTGGTTTTGCCAGATGTCTGCGGCCGGTGCGAGGACACCGCCGGGCGACGCGGGCGGCGGCGCCCTCGAAGGTTCGGCTGCCGTGCTCTTTCAGGTCGAGACGGCCCTTGAGGGTGTCGTCGACCGAGTCGATCAGCTGCCGCACGGACTCGTACAGGTCAGTGGTGTTGTCGGCGCCCTGAGGCGGCCGGCGCCGGTTGGGTCTGGTGGCAGGCCAGCAAGTGATAGAGCGCCTGGTACGCGCAGGCCATGTTCAGGGTGTCGAACCGTTGGCGTACTCGTTCCCGGCAGGCCCGCGGAGAGAGACGGTCGACAGACCAGAGTGCGGCGGGCAGTTGTTCGGGCCGGTCGCAGATGAAGCCGGTGACGCCGTCATCGATGATTTCCGGTACTGAGCCGCGGCGCAGGGCGACGACTGGTGTGCCGCAGGCCATGGCCTCCACCATGACCATGCCGAAGGGCTCCTCCCAACAGATGGGGAAGACAAGGCACCGGGCGTAGGCGAGCAGGTCGAGTTTGGTGTCGTGATCGGCTTCGCCGATCCATCGGGCGTCCTCGCCCAGCCGGGGCACGATCTCTGCGTCGACATAGGGGCGCTCCGCCGGGTCGTTGCAGGCGCCGGCGACGACGATCGGCATGTCCGCCTGGCGGGCAGCGTCAATGGCC
The DNA here is from genome assembly GCF_040704065.1 of Streptomyces sp. NPDC047869. Classification (NCBI taxonomy): domain Bacteria; kingdom Bacillati; phylum Actinomycetota; class Actinomycetes; order Kitasatosporales; family Streptomycetaceae; genus Streptomyces; species Streptomyces sp. NPDC047869. Next base: position 115,000 of record NZ_JBEYRK010000022.1, on the reverse strand, counting down.
AGGTGGACTCCCTTGTCCGCGGCGAGTCGGCCGAGGAAAACGGCGTGACGGCCCTTTTGGATGCGGTACGGGTAGTCGGCGGTGCGTACCGCGTTGTATATCTGGCCGGACCACGGGATGTCCGGGGCCTGCGCCTGCTGGGCTCGGGAGAGGGCCACCAGATGCACCGTGTCGCCCAGGGCGCGATAGTACTCGCCGGTTACTCCGGTAACGGGTCCGTGCGCGGTCACCACGGTGGGGGCGCGGCGTCGACGTGCCTGGAGGGGGCCCGCGGTGCTGTGGTCGTGGATGATGTCGGGACGCAGAGAGACCAGAGTTCTGGCCGCTCGTGCGGCATGCACCACTTCCGGCCCGACAGTTCCCAGGCGGTCGCCCTGGGGGGTTTCGTAGGTGGCGACGAAGCGGCCCAGGGTTCCGTTGCGTCCCACGCCGATGACGGTGACCCGGTGGCCCAATTCAACGAGCCCGTCGACCAGGGCCGCGCACATCGCCTCGGTCCCTCCGTAGCCGGCCGGCGGGAGTTCGAACCAGGGCGTCGAGATCATCGCGATGTGCAGCGAGGGGGTGCCGGGCATGGCGTTCACTCTCTTGTCGGCCGCTGGTCAGGAGTTTGTTGGTGTTGGTGGTTCGGTGCCGCGCAAAGGGGCCGACGGGGCTGGTGCACGATCTCTACATCGTCGGGCAGCCCTGTGATGCGGGTCGACTCGCCGTCCACCTCCAGTTCGACACGTCGGCCGGCCAGCGGGATGTTGTGGATGCGCAGACGTCCGTAGCGGGCCGGCCAGGCCGGGGCGACCCATACCTGACCGTGCGACATCCAGGGGTCGATCCGCAGCAGCGCGCGTACCAGTTGGACCGGGGTGGCAGCGGCCCAGGCCTGCGGGGAGCACGAGGTGGGATACGGCAGCGGCGCGTCATAGTCGCTGCGGTCGAAGCCGCAGAACAGCTCGGGCAGCCGGCCGCCGAAGGCCTCTGCGGCGTCGAGGATGCCGGTCGCCACCCGCTGGGCCTGTTCCACGAAGCCGTACCGCATCAAGCCCGTGGTCACAAGGGCGTTGTCGTGCGGCCAGACCGAGCCGTTGTGGTAGCTCATGGGGTTGTACGCACCCATCGTGGACGCCAGGGTGCGCACGCCCCAGCCGGTGAACATCTCCGGTGACAGCAGCCGCTCCGCCACCTGCTCGGCCTTGTCGCGGTCGGCGATCCCGGTCCAAAGGCAGTGGCCCATGTTGGAGGCCAGGGCGTCGATCGGGCGTTTGTCCCGGTCGAGGCCGACCGCGTACCACCCGCGTTCAGGCAGCCAGAACCGCTCGTTGAAGGCCTCCTTCAGCGCGGCCGCCCGCCGCGCCCAGTGCTCGACCGCCTTCAGGTCGCCCGCCTCGTGGGCGAAGTGGGAGCGCACGACGTAGGCCGCGTAGACGTAGCTCTGCACCTCGCACAGGGCGATCGGCGGTTCGGCCAGGCTGCCGTCGGCGAAGTTGATGCCGTCGTAGGAGTCCTTCCACCCCTGGTTGAGCAGGCCGTTGCCCGTCATCCGCTGGTACTCCACGAAGCCGTCGCCGTCCCGGTCGCCGTACTCCTCGACCCACTGCAGCGCCCGGTCGGCGTGCGGCAGCAGCGCCTCGACGGCATTGGGGGCGATGCCCCACCGGCTGAGCTCCCCCAGGACGATCACGAACAGCGGGGTGGCGTCGGCAGTGCCGTAGTAGACGCTGCCGCCGCCGCGGGCCAGCGGGAAGTCCAGGCCGAACCGGGTTTCGTGCAGGATGCGCCCGGGCTGTTCCTCGGTGTCCGGGTCGACCTTGCGGCCCTGGTCGCGGGCCAGGGTCTGCAGGGTCCCCAGGGCCAGGGTCTGGTCCAGTGGCAGTGCCATGTACGAGGACAGCAGCGAGTCGCGGCCGAACAGGGCCATGAACCAGGGGGCACCCGCGGCGACCGCCGTGTGCTCGGGGTGCCGCGGGTCGAAGATGCGCAGCGCGCCCAGGTCCTCCAGGCTCCGCCGCAGCGTCCCGTGCAGTTCCGGGTCCTCGATGTCGGCGATGCGCGGGGCGCTCTCGCGCCAGGCGCGCAGGCGGCGCGCCGGCGCGGACTCGCCGGGCTCCGTGCCCGGGCGGAAGACGACGCCGGCCTCCTCGCCCTCGACGCTGGGGCGGACCAGGACGGTGGTGTGCCATTCGCCGCGCGCCGGCAGCTCGGCCAGGAAATCCAGCCCGTCCGGCCCTGCGGTGGCATCGCTGCTCTCCACCCGCACTCCGCGCAGGGACTCACCCGAGCGCAACACGAGTTCCAGAGCCTCGCCGGTGGGCGTGGCCGTGACCTCGCCCACCAGGCGTACGCGGCTCTCCTTGACCGCGAACACATCGGCGAAGTCGGCGCCCACACGCAGTGAGACCGGCACCGTCATAGGACGCGTACTGAGGTTGCGCAACCGGAGGTCCTCGCGCATCCCCTCGCCGACGTAGCGCCGACGTTCCAGCAGGAGTTCGCTCTGCGCGCCGTGTGGCGGGACGCGGGAGACGAACGTGGTGCTGTAGGGATCCTGGGAAAGCACGGTGAGGTGGTGCGGCCGGTGGCTGTCCACCCGGACCTGCCAGTCGGAGATGACCCGCACGTCGCGGAAGAACAGCCCCTGCGGCGCCTCGGCCTCCATGTCGCCCGAGGTGCCCGAGACGCAGAACGTCGGACCCTCGACCAGCGTGACGGTGGCCGCCGTCAGTACGGCCGGTTCCGTCTCCTCGATGATCGCGCCGACCTCGTCGGTCATGGCCCCTCCTAGCCCGGGGCGCCGACGAGAGCCTCGAAGTCCCGGGGCAGCTGGGACATTACGTGGCGGAACTCTCCGTCACTGACCGCGTCCTTCAGGGTGCTCAGCTCGGCCCGTACGCCCTCACGGGCCTCGTCCGGGCTCACCCCTGCTCGCCTGCTCACCCGATTGATGAACTCGTCGAGTCCGAAGCTTTCGGCCTCCGGAGTGGGAGAGACCAGCGGTTCCTTCAACGGCTTGGGCAGTTCGGACGCGAGGTCCTCCGCCTCACCCCTGGTGAGCCGCTCGGCCAAGGTTTCCAGGGTGGCGCGGGTGAGGGGCTCCGCCTTCTCCGGGGGGACAGGGGCGCGCCGGGTGATGGTGTCGAGGAAGGTGTTGTAGTCCATGAGTCGTCCTTTTTCTGATTTGCACTGCCTGGCGTGGGACCTGAGGCAGCCACCGAAAGGTGCGTTGTTTTGTGGGGGTGGCGGGCTGATGCGCGTCATGGTGCATGCGCCTCAGCAGAGGCCATTTCCATTCCATGCTCCGGATGTGGGCCACACCCTGCTTGCTCCCAGCGGGCGGAAAAGCGGCGGGCTCCATAGACCTCCGAGCACAAGTGCAGACGGTCCGCCACGGCAAAGGGGACACCGACGCCGGTCCGCGTCAGGGCGCCGTGCCTGTGAGCGCGGTCGGCTTTCCGCCGTCGCGTTTCCGGCCGAGCCGGCTCCTGCGCCGGGCCCGGTCTTGTTCCAAGCTCGTCGGGACGCCCTGACACAGTCCCGCTTCCCCGAGTCGGTCATGTCGTCCGGTCAGTGGCTCTCGTTCGAGGCACTGCAACCCCGCGCAGCTTCCTGCGGAGGGACGGCCGTACGGCTGGCCGGGGGATGCCTGCGCATTTCATGCTGCTCTGCCAGGGTGGGAGGGGGGGTTCTTTTTCGGCCTGGGGTGCGGAGGCGCTCAGCAGGCGGGCTCTGCGAATCTCGACCGGTAACAGCCGATGGCGGCGCTGGCTGGAGCGAAGGACGCCGTCCGGTTCCCGGTAAGGAGGCGAGAGGCATGACCGTGATGGCTGTGTCGAAGTTCGAGAGGTTCTTCCGCGCCGCCGCAGGCCTCGACGTGGACAAGAACGACCTTAAGCGGTACGGCGACTTCGTCGACGCCAAGCTCTACGACCTCCTGGTCGTCGGCCAGGCCTCGGCCAAGGCAAATGGCCGGGATACCGTCGAACCGTGGGACCTACCGATCACCAAGGGACTCCAGGAGAGCATCCACCGGTTCCGGCGGCTCGACGAGGAGGTCGACCTGAAGCCGATCCTGGAACAGCTCGCCGCGCACCCTCCCCTCGACAGGGCACCCACGCAGGAGACCGAAGAGCGCTACCCGGAGATCATCGGCGGTCTCAGCGTCGCCCTCGCCGAGACGTTCAAAATCATGTATCCGGATGTCAAGAACCCGCAGACCAGCCACTGGGACGGCGTGACCGCGGTGTTCGACCGGCTGCTGTAGCAGTCGCGCCCCGGTGCACGTCACCGATCTGAACCGACAAGGCAGCAGACGGATGCCAGCACGTCGACGCCCGCGGCGACGGCTGGGCTTGGACCAAAGTCGTCCTCCACCCGGACGGCAGCTCCAGCTGATAGATGCTCGAGGCACCCTCGGCCGCGGCTTGCAGTCCCCGGTCCGGAAAAGGGATCCGAACGGGCCCTGCCGGGTGTCCCCGCCGCTCGCGTCGTACAAACAGCGACTCGTGAAGGGAGCCGTACCGTGACACAGGAACTGCAGGGGATGCGGGTGGCGATTCTGGCCACCGACGGCGTCGAGCGCGTGGAACTCGACCAGCCGCGCGGTGCGCTGCAGGGCGCAGGGGCGAAGACCGAGATCGTCTCGCTCCATCCCGGCGAGATCCAGGCCCGCCAGTTCGACCTCAACGCGGCAGGAACCTTCCCCGTGGACCGCCTGGTCGCCGACGCCTCCGTCGACGACTACCACGCCCTGCTCCTGCCCGGCGGCACCATGAACCCCGACCAGCTGCGCATGGACCGCGACGCGGTGCAGTTCGTCAGGGACTTCATGGCCAGCGGGAAACCGGTCGCCTCGATCTGCCACGGCCCGTGGACGCTGGCGGAAGCCGACGCCGTGCGCGGCCGACGCCTGACGTCCTGGCCAAGCATCCGCACCGATCTGCGCAACGCCGGCGCGGAGGTCGTCGCCGACCAGGAGGTGGTCGTCGACGGGCAACTGGTCACCAGCCGCGGCCCGTCCGACCTGCCCGCCTTCTGCGCCGCCGTCGTGGAGCAGTTCGCCCGGGCGCACCATCCCATGCCCGGCTGAACCAACGGCAGGTCGCCGCGGAGAGAGCAGGCGGTGCACGGTGGCCGTGGGCTCGCTCTCCACCCACGGGCTCGTCATCCGTGGCGGTCGCCTCCGTACGGCCCCCGGTCCGTGGCGTCGCGCGGCCGCGTCGAACGTCGCCACCTGAGGTACCCCGCCGCGAGCCGCGAGCCGCCAACCCGAATCGCCGTCCCGCCTCCTGTCCTCGCAGACCGACCGTTGGTGCCACTTTTCGACCCGCTGGGCGCAGGCGGGGTGACCGGGCGAACAGCCACTCTGGGGCCTGTCGGGACCGCACGGCGGTCCGTCTGCGGAAGGAGTGGCCATGACCGAGCAGGCCCGCAGGGCCGTTGCCTCGTACTCGACGTACCAGGAAGCCGAACGTGCCGTCGATCACCTCGCCGACCAGGGCTTTCCCGTTCAGAAGGTGGCGATCATCGGTCGGGACATGCGCCTTGTCGAACAGGTGATCGGTCGAATGGGGTACGGGGGGGCCGCCCTCCACGGCGCAGCCTCCGGAGCGCTGCCCGGCGTACTCGTCGGCTGGATCTTCGGGCTGCTGAACTGGCTGAATCCGGTCGTCTCCGGTCTGCTCCTCGCCCTGTACGGGCTGATCTTCGGAGCGGTGGTCGGTGCGCTGCTCGGCGTGCTGTTGCACGCGGCCCAGGGCGGCCGCCGGAACTTCGCCTCGGTCCGCTCGATGGAGCCCAGCCGGTACGACGTCGTGGTGGACGAGGACGTCGCCGATGAGGCCGTCCGGCTGGTCGCCGGGCTGGAGAGCAGGGTCGGCGCGAACACGGAGAGCACCTCATCGAAGGGCGGCCGCCCGCGCAGCGACCCCGCCCCCAGCTGAACGAGTTTCGAAGCCGGGCGGACAGGGCCCGGAGGGTGAGCGGTCGCCGACGGACGTCGACCGCCGCGGAAGGAGTTCCTCATGGCCAAGGCAGTGGGCATCGACCTGGGCACCACCAACTCGGTGATCGCCGTGTGGGAGGGCGGTGAGCCGACCGTCGTGCCCAACAGCGAGGGCAACCGGACCACGCCGTCCGTGGTGGCCTTCACCGACACCGGTGAGCGCCTGGTGGGCCAGCTGGCCCGGCGCCAGGCGATCCTCAACCCCAAGGGGACCATCTACTCGGCCAAGCGGTTCATCGGCCGACACTTCGACGAGGTCTCCGACGAGGCCAGGGCCGTCGCCTACGACGTCGTCCCGGGAGAGAACGGCGAGGCCCGCTTCAAGGTGCGTGACAAGCTGTACGCGCCTGAGGAGATCAGCGCCCAGGTGCTGCGCAAGCTCGCCGACGACGCCTCCAAGCAGCTGGGGGAGCGGGTCACGGAGGCGGTCATCACGGTGCCCGCCTACTTCAACGACGCCCAGCGCACCGCCACCCGTGACGCCGGCCGGATCGCGGGCCTGGAAGTGCTGCGGATCATCAACGAGCCGACGGCGGCCGCCCTCGCGTACGGCATGGACAAGAAGCAGCACGAGACGGTGCTCGTCTTCGACCTGGGCGGCGGCACGTTCGACGTGAGCATCCTCGACGTCGGCGACGGCGTGGTGGAGGTGCGCTCCACAGCGGGTGACAGTCATCTGGGCGGCGACGACTTCGACAGGCGTCTGGTGGATTACCTCGCGGACGACTTCCAGAAGGAGAACGGCATCGACCTGCGCAAGGACCCGCAGGCGCTGCAACGCCTGTTCGAGGCGGCGGAGAAGGCCAAGACCGAGCTCAGCTCCGTCACCCAGACCCAGGTCAACCTGCCGTTCATCACCGCCGACGCCTCCGGGCCCAAGCACCTCACCGACTCGATCATGCGCTCCACGTTCGAGCAGATCACCGCTGACCTGGTGGAGCGCTGCCTGGGACCGGTCCAGCAGGCCATGGCCGACGCCAAGGTCGGCGAGAACGACATTGACGAGGTCATCCTCGTCGGCGGCTCCACCCGCATCCCCGCCGTCCAGGCGCTGGTGCGACGGCTGACCGGCGGCAAGGACCCCAACATGAGTGTGAACCCCGATGAGGTCGTGGCGCTGGGCGCCGCGATCCAGGCCGGGGTGCTCAAGGGCGAGGTCAAGGATGTCCTGCTGCTCGACGTCACCCCGCTGTCGTTGGGCGTAGAGACGCGTGGCGGAGTGATGACGAAGATCGTCGAGCGGAACACCACCATCCCGGTGCGCCGCAGCGAGACCTTCTCCACCGCCGAGGACAACCAGCCGGCCGTCGATGTGGTGGTCCTCCAGGGCGAGCGCGAGCGGGCCGCCGACAACCGGGCGCTCGGCCGGTTCCAGCTCACCGACATCCGGCCGGCGCCGCGGGGCGAACCACAGGTCGATGTCACTTTCGACGTCGACGCCAACGGCATCCTCAACGTCAGCGCGCGCGACAAGGACACCGGCAAGGAACAGGGCATCACCATCAGCGAGAGCTCCAACCTCGACCGGAGCGAGGTCGAACGCATGGTCCAGGAGGCCGAAAGCAACCGGGGCCAGGACCAGGCACTCCGCGAGGCCGTCGACGCCCGCAACGAACTCGACGCGATCGCCTACCAGGTCGAAAAGCGTCTGAACGAACTGGCCGACGCCGCGCCCGCGCACGAAAAGGCGCGAGCCGAGATGCTGGTGGCAGAGGCCCGCGACGCGGTCAAGAACGAGGCCGGAGTGGACAAGGTCAGGCCGCTGATCTCCGAACTCCAGCAGGTCTACGCCGGGCTCGCCGCCCACGAGGCCGAAGCCGCGGCGGCGAGTGGTCCGTCGGACACCACCGGGCCGGACGCCTCCGGGCAGGGCGGTGCCGGCGCGGACGAAGACGTGATCGACGCCGAGTTCGACAAGGGCTGAGGTACCCGCCATGCCGATCCCTCCCCAGGACCGATCGTCCGACCTACCGCCCGAAGGCGCCGCACAACCGCCGCAGGGCGACCTGCCCGAGCCCGCGCCGCCGAGCACGGAGGCCGAACCGGGGCCCGACGCGGCCACCGGTCCGGCCGGCGCCGAGGACGAGTACGCGGCCGCGCTGAAAGAGGTCGAGGACCGCTGGCGGCGTGCTCTCGCCGACCTGGACAACCTGCGCAAGCGACACGCCAGGGAACTGGACCGGGAGCGCGCGGTCGAACGCGCCCGCACGGCCGCGGCCTTCCTTCCCGTCATCGACAACCTCGAACTGGCACTGAACCACGCGGGCTCCGACCCCGGGGCGATCGTCGAGGGGGTTCGCGCCGTGCGCGACCAGGCCGTGTCCATCCTTGAACGCCTTGGTTACGAGCGTCACGCCGAGACCGGCGTCCCGTTCGACCCGTCCCGGCACGAGGTCGTCGGCGTGGTCCAGGACCCCGACGCCGAACCGAACACCGTGGCGCAGGTGCTGCGCCCCGGCTACGGCGAGGCCGAGCGGCAGCTGAGGCCGGCCGCCGTGACCGTCGCCAAGCGGGAGTGAGCGGCCATGGCACGCGACTTCTACGAGGTTCTCGGGGTCCCGCGAGACGCCGACAAGGACGAGATCCAGCGGGCGTATCGCAAGCTGGCCCGCAGGTACCACCCAGACGTCAACAAGGACCCCGAGGCGGAGGAGCGGTTCAAGGAGATCAATGAGGCCTTCAGTGTCCTGTCCGAGCCCGACCAGCGGGCCCGTTACGACCGCTTCGGCGAGGACTTCCGGAAGGTTCCCGAGGACTGGGAGGAGCGGGTCGGTGCCGGCGCGGGACCCGGCGGCGGCTTCCGCTGGTCCACCGGGGGCGGCCCCCGGGTCCGGTACGCCACCAGCGGCTTCGGCGCGGAGGACGTCGACGTCGAGGACCTGTTCGGCTCGTTCTTCGGAGGCGCCGGACGGATGCGTGTCCCCGGAGCCGACCAGGAGGCCGAACTGCCGCTCACCGTCGAGGAGGCCTACCGGGGAGGCCGTCGCACCGTCACGCTCGCCGGTCCCACAGGGCAGCCGCGGCGGTACGAGGTCGACGTGCCACCGGGTATCACCGACGGGCAGCGTATCCGGCTGGCGGGCGAGGGCGGCCGGGGCAACGGTGACGCCCCCGCGGGGGACCTGTACCTGCGGGTGCGGATCCAGCCGCACCCCCAGTTCCGCCTCGACGGCCGGGACGTGTATGTGCAGCTTCCGGTCACACCCTGGGAGGCCGCGCTGGGTGCGACGGTTACGGTGCCCACGCCGAGCGGGGAGACGGCGAAGGTGAGCGTGCCCGCTGGCTCGTCCAGCGGCCGGCGTCTGCGGCTGCGCGGTGAGGGCATGCCGAACCCGCGCGGCCCGAACGGCAACCTCTACGCCGAACTCCGGATCATGGTGCCGTCCAGGCTCACCGACCGGGAGCGCGCACTCTTCGAAGAGCTCGCCGCCGTCTCCTCGTTCGACCCCAGGAGGACACGATGAGTGACCCACGCGCCGAGGCACGCCAGGCGTCTCGGCTGACGGCTCCCGCGCCGACACGCGTCCGGTACGCGATCGTGCCGGTGCCCAGGCTCTCTCTGCATACCGTGGCCCGCCGCTCCGGGGTCCATCCCGACCTCATACGCCGGTTCGTCGCTCTGGGCCTGGTCGAGGCCGAGCGCGACGCCTCCGGAGGGCTGGTGTTCGACCCCACGGCACCGGCCGCCCTCGCCCGCGTCCAGCGGCTGCGCACCGGGCTGTGCCTCAACTACGCATCCATCGGCCTGGTGCTCGACCTGCTGGACCGCATCAGCATGCTCGAAGCCGCCCTGCGCCGCGCCGGTACGAGGAGGGAAACACCCCCATGGACATGAACCGTCTCACCCAGAAGTCCCAGGAAGCCCTCCAGGAGGCCCAGAGCGCGGCCGTCGGCATGGGGCAGACCGAGGTCGACGGGGAACACCTGCTGCTCGCGCTTCTCGATCAGGAGGACGGTCTGATCCCACGGTTGCTGCAGCAGGCCGGCACCGAGCCGAAGGAGCTGCGCGCGGCCGTGCGCGAGGAACTCGCCCGCCGCCCGAGGGTCACCGGTCCCGGCGCGGCACCCGGCCAGGTCTTCGTCACTCAGCGCCTGTCCCGCCTGCTCGATGCCGCCGAGCGGGAGGCCAAACGCCTCAAGGACGAGTACGTGTCGGTGGAGCACCTCCTGCTCGCCCTGGCCGAGGAGGGCTCGGCGACCGCCGCCGGACGCCTGCTCAAGGAGCACGGCGTGACCCGGGATTCGTTCCTGAGCGTGCTCACCCAGGTCCGCGGCAACCAGCGCGTCACCTCCGCCAACCCTGAAGTGGCCTATGAGGCTCTGGAGAAGTACGGCCGCGACCTGGTCCTCGAGGCTCGGTCCGGGCGACTGGACCCGGTCATCGGCCGTGATGCGGAGATCCGCCGCGTCACCCAGATCCTCAGCCGCAAGACCAAGAACAACCCCGTCCTCATCGGCGATCCCGGCGTCGGCAAGACCGCCATCGTCGAGGGCCTGGCCCAGCGCATCGTTCGCGGCGACGTCCCCGAGGGACTGCGCGACAAGACGGTGTTCGCTCTCGACATGGGCTCCCTGGTCGCCGGCGCCAAGTACCGCGGCGAGTTCGAGGAACGCCTCAAGGCCGTCCTGTCCGAGGTGAAGGCCGCCCAGGGACGCATCCTGCTCTTCGTCGACGAACTCCACACCGTCGTCGGCGCGGGCGCCGCCGAAGGGGCCATGGACGCGGGCAACATGCTCAAGCCGATGCTCGCCCGCGGCGAACTCCACATGATCGGCGCGACCACCCTCGACGAGTACCGCAAGCACATCGAGAAGGACGCTGCCCTCGAACGCCGCTTCCAGCAGGTGCTGGTCGACGAGCCGAGCGTGGAGGACACCATCTCCATCCTGCGCGGACTGCGCGAACGCCTCGAGGTCTTCCACGGCGTGAAGATCCAGGACACCGCACTGGTCTCCGCGGCCACCCTCAGCCACCGCTACATCACCGACCGGTTCCTGCCCGACAAGGCCATCGACCTCGTCGACGAGGCGTGCGCCCGGCTGCGTACCGAGATCGACTCGATGCCCGCCGAACTCGACGAGATCACCCGTCGCGTCACCCGCCTGGAGATCGAGGAGGCGGCCCTGTCCAAGGAGACCGACGCCGCCAGCAAAACCCGCCTGGAGGAACTGCGCAAGGAACTGGCCGACCTGCGCGGCGAGGCCGACGCCAAACGCGCCCAGTGGGAGGCCGAACGGCAGGCCATCCGCCGCGTGCAGGAACTACGCCAGGAACTGGAGCAGGTCCGCCACGAGGCGGAGGAGGCCGAACGCTCCTACGACCTCAACCGCGCCGCCGAACTCCGCTACGGCCGCCTCCAGGAACTGGAGCGCCGGCTGAAGGCCGAGGAGGAGCAACTGGCCGCCAAACAAGGGCAGAACCGACTGCTGCGCGAGGTCGTCACCGAGGAGGAGATCGCCGATATCGTCGCAGCCTGGACCGGCATCCCCGTCGCCCGCCTCCAGGAGGGCGAACGCGAGAAGCTGCTGCGCCTCGACGAGATCCTGCGCGAGCGCGTCATCGGCCAGGACGAGGCCGTCAAACTCGTCGCCGACGCCATCATCCGCGCCCGCTCCGGTATCCGCGACCCGCGCCGCCCCATCGGCTCGTTCATCTTCCTCGGCCCCACCGGCGTCGGGAAGACGGAGCTGGCCAAGACCCTCGCCCGGGCCCTGTTCGACTCCGAGGAGAACATGGTCCGCCTCGACATGAGCGAGTACCAGGAGCGGCACACCGTCAGCCGGCTCGTGGGCGCACCACCCGGATACGTCGGCTACGAGGAAGGCGGCCAGCTCACCGAGGCCGTACGCCGCAAGCCGTACTCGGTGGTGCTGTTCGACGAGATCGAGAAGGCGCACACCGATGTCTTCAACACCCTGCTGCAGGTCCTCGACGACGGCCGCATCACCGACTCCCAGGGCCGCACCGTCGACTTCCGCAACACCGTGATCATCATGACGTCGAACATCGGCTCCGTGCACCTCCTCGACGGCGCCACCGCCGAGGGCGAGATCAAGCCGGACGCCCGCGCCCTGGTGATGGGCGAGCTGCGCGGGCACTTCCGCCCGGAGTTCCTCAACCGCGTCGACGACATCGTGCTGTTCAAGCCACTCGGTGAGCGGCAGATCGAACGCATCGTGGAGCTGCAGTTCGACGAGCTGCGCCGCCGCCTCGCCGAACGCCGCATCACCGTCGAACTCACCGACGCCGCCCGGGAGCTGATCGCCCACCAGGGCTACGACCCGGTATACGGGGCCCGGCCGCTGCGCCGCTACATCTCCCACGAGGTCGAGACAATGGTCGGGCGCGCCCTGCTGCGCGGCGACGTCCAGGAAGGCGCCACGGTCCGCGTCGACGCCGAGGCCGGGGAACTGGTGGTCACCTACGACCAGCCCGAGGACGTGAAGGGAGCGCGTGCGGCATGAGCACGATGCAGGCGACGACCGTCAAGTGTCCGAACTGCGGGCGCACCAACCGGGTACCCGCGGCCGCGGAGGGCCGCCCCAAGTGCGGCCACTGCAAGCAGCCCCTACCGTGGATGGTGGACGCGGGCGACGACGACTTCACCGAGGTCGCCGAGCGGGCCGACGTCCCCGTCGTGGTCGACCTTTGGGCCACCTGGTGCGGCCCCTGCCGCATGGTCAGCCCCGCACTGGAGAAGGTCGCCACCGATCTCGCCGGCCGAATCAAACTCGTCAAGGTCGACGTCGACAAGAACCCGCGACTGTCGCAGCGTTTCGAGGTCCAGGCCGTACCGACACTGCTGATCCTCGACCGGGGCGAGACGGTCGCCCGGCAGGCGGGGGCGGCGCCCGCCCCCGCTCTGCGCCGGTGGGTGGAACAGTCGATCACCGCCCGGAAAGGGTGATCCGGATGACTCTGCACGCAGACCCCCACCTCGCGCTTGTCCGGCCGGTCCAGCCGCTGACCCCAGAAGGGTGTCAGGAGTGTCTGATGCTCGGCTCCCCGTGGGTCCACCTGAGGCTCTGCCTGACCTGCGGGCACGTCGGCTGCTGCGACTCCTCGCCGAACAAGCACGCGCGCAAGCACGCAGCTGCCGACGCTCATCCGATCGTGCAGTCGTTCCAGCCCGGCGAGGATTGGCGCTGGTGCTACGTTCACGAGGCGTTCGTCTGATGTCCGGTGACCAGTCGCTGCCGGGCGAAGAACCGGTGCCGGAGGAAGCGGACGAGGCGGCCTTCTGGGAGACCCCGGACATCTACGGCGCGTACCCGCGCCTCACGGAGGACCAGATAGCACGTCTGGAGGAGCACGGGCAACACCGGACCATGGCTCCGAACGAGGTGCTGATCCGGGAGGGGGAGCGCTGCGAGACGTTCTTCGTCGTCCTCAGCGGTTCCGTCGCCGTCGTCGAGAACTACGGCACTCCCGAGGAGCACCTGCTGCGCGTGCACGGCCCCGGTCGCTTCATCGGCGAACTCGGGCTGCTGCACGGACAGGTGGCCTTCTACACCGCTGTCGCGAGGGAGCCGGGCGAGGTCCTCGTCGTCCCCTTGGACCAGTTGCGCCACCTGGTGTCCCAGGACTCCAGCATCGGGGACGTCGTGCTGCGCGCCTGTCTGGGCCGTCGCGCGCTGCTCGTCGGACAGGGCGCCGGCTTCCGCATCGTCGGCTCGCGCTACTCGCCCGACACCAGACGGCTGCGCGAGTTCGCCGTCCGCAACCGGCTGCCGCACCGGTGGATCGACCTGGAGACCGACGAGGAGGCCGAGGAGCTGCTGCGCCGCTTCGGCGTCGGCCCGGAGGAGACACCGCTCGTCATCTGGCGGGACACCACCTTGTTGCGCAACCCCAGCAACGCGGAACTGGCCCGGCTCATCGGCCTGCCGTCACTGCCCGCCGGAAACCGTCACGGCGACGTCCTCATCGTAGGCGCCGGACCCGCCGGCCTCGCTGCCGCGGTGTACGCCGCCTCCGAGGGCCTGAGCACCACGGTGGTGGAGGCGATGGCCACCGGCGGCCAGGCCGGCACGTCGTCCCGCATCGAGAATCTGCTCGGCTTCCCATCCGGCATCTCCGGCGCCGAACTCACCGAACGCGCCGTACTCCAGGCCGACAAGTTCGGCGCCAGGATCAGCCTTCCGCTGGAGGCGACCGGTCTCCATCCCAAGGACGACGACCACTACGTCGTGGCGTTCGCCGACGGCAGCGAGATCGCCGCCCGCGCCGTCGTCCTGGCCATGGGTGCCCGCTACCGCCGGCTCCAGGTGCCCGGCATCGAACGCCTGGAGGGAACGAGCGTGCACTACTCGGCGACCGTCTACGAGGCCCAGCAGTGCCGCACCGACCCGGTGGCCGTCGTCGGCGGAGGCAACTCGGCGGGCCAGGCGGTGCTGTTCCTCGCCGGGTACGCGCCGAAGGTGCACCTGCTGGTCCGGGGAGCCAGCCTTGAGGCCAACATGTCCCGCTACCTGGTCGACCAGGTCGAGCGCCATCCGCGGGTGGAGGTCATGCTGCACACCGAGGTCACCGAGGTCATCGGCCAGGAAGTGCTGGAGGAGCTCGACGTGGTCGACAACCGCACGGGCGGGCACCGCCGGCTCGCGGTACGGAGCCTGTTCGTCTTCACCGGAGCCGACCCTCACACCGAGTGGCTCGCCGGCACCATCGCCCTCGACTCCCGCGGCTTCGTCCTCACCGGACCAGAGGCCCAGGAAGCCTGCGCCTCCCCCGAGGTGTGGCACGGCCGCGGGCGCCCGTGCATGACCCTGGAGGCCAGCCTGCCCGGGGTCTTCGCGGTAGGGGACGTCCGGAGCGGCTCGGTGAAGCGGGTGGCCTCCGCGGCCGGTGAGGGCGCGATGGCCATCCACTTCGTGCACCGGCACCTGGGGCACTCGGCCGCACCCGGCACCACGGGCACGTCAGCTGTCGCGGGCCACTCGGACGTCTCCCCACGCATGCGTCACAAGGAGTCCGCATGGCTCGCATGACGAATGGCGGACGATGAGATCACGAGAAGGAAGAAGGAGGCGATTGCGATGGCCATGCCCGTCCGGCGCCACCGCGGTGGCGGCCTGCAGGAAAGGCCCGTCTGGGCACCCACCCCTCTCAGTCCCCTGGTCGAGTTCGACGAATTGCTCAACCAGATGAGCGGCCTGCTGGAGTCGACGGTGGGCGCGGCACCCGCGGTCGCGTGGACGCCTCTCGCGGACGTGTCGGAGTCCGAGGACGCGTTCCACATAGAGATCGAACTCCCCGGTGTGAAGAGCAAGGACATTGACGTAGAGGCCAACGGTCCCGAACTCGTGGTGACCGGAGAGATCAAGGAGCGGGAGCGCAAGGGTGTCCTGCGCCGCAGCACCCGCCGCGTCGGAGCCTTCGAGTACCGTTTGCGGCTGCCCGGAGAGTTGGACGCCCAAAATATCAAGGCTGAGATGCACGACGGAGTGCTCAGCATCACCGTCCCCAAGGCCGAAGCCGCCAGGCCTCGCCGGGTCCAGATCAGTGAGTCCGGAGAGAGCGCGGGCGAAGACGCCGCCCAGAGCGGCGCAGAGACGGGCGGCGGGACCACCACCGCCTGAGACTCCCTCGAGCCAGCGGTGCCGGACCAGTGTCCGTCACCGCTGCCGTCGCGACGGGGGCGACGGCCTGCACGGTGCGGTTGGTCGGCATGGTCTCGACGCACACGTCAGAGCCCGGGCCACCGACCGATCATGGCCCGATCGCCCACCGCATCGGTGTGAGTCCTCGAACACCTGGCGACAGCCTGCCGAGCATGCGAAATGATGTAGCCTCCGAATACCGCCCTTGACCTGCAACAGCAGGCAGGGAGCAGACGAATCAGGAGCTTCCTCGTGCTTCGAACCATGTTCAAGTCCAAGATCCACCGCGCCACCGTCACCCAGGCCGACCTGCACTACGTGGGATCCGTGACCATCGACGCCGACCTGCTGGACGCCGCCGATCTGCTGCCCGGTGAGCTCGTGCACATCGTGGACATCACCAACGGCGCCCGCCTGGAGACCTACGTCATCGAGGGGGAGCGCGGGTCCGGGGTCGTCGGGATCAACGGGGCGGCCGCCCACCTCGTGCACCCCGGGGACCTGGTGATCATCATCAGCTACGCTCAGGTCACCGACGCCGAGGCGCGGGAACTGAAGCCGCGGGTGGTGCACGTGGACGGCGACAACCGGATCGTCGAGCTCGGTGCCGACCCGTCGGCGCCGGTGCCCGGCTCGGACCAGCAGCGCAGCCCGCAGGCCGTTCCGGCCTGACCCGGGACGACGACCAGGAGCGTGCGTGCCCATGACTGACATCGAGATCCGCGACGACCGGGCGGCGGGCCGGCTGGAGGCCGTCGGCGACGGCGAAGTCGTCGGTCGCGTCGAGTACTTCGTCCTCGAGTCGCCCGCGCGCGCCCTGGTCCCGGTCCACACCATCGTCGAGCCGGCCCACGAGGGCAAGGGCATCGCCGGCTCCCTGGCCCGCGAGCTGTACGCCGTCGCCGAGCGCGAGGGCGTCCCCGTCGCCCCGCTGTGCCCGTACGTCGTCAAGTGGGCCGAACGCCACCCCGAGGTCGCCCCGCCGGCCGACCCGGAACTGCTCGCCGCCGCCAAGGACTGGCTACGGGCCCACCCCGGCCGCTTCTGAGACCGGCGGACCGGACCACCGAGGCTTCCGACTCCACGATGCTCGCGCTTGTGCACACCTCACCCGTGCACGTTCCGGTCTTCGACGCCCTGCGCGACAGCGACCACCCGGGGCTGGAGCTACGGCACCTCGTCGACGAGGAGTTGCTGGAGCGGGCCCGGCGCGACGGCCCCGAGGCGGTCGGCGGTGATGTACGCGGCGTCCTCGGCCGGGCCGTGGGCGCCGGGGCGCGGGCGGTGCTGTGCACCTGCTCCACCATCGGCGGGGTAGCTGAGGCCCAGGCGGCCGCGGCGGGTGTGACGGTGCTGCGGGTCGACCGGCCGATGGCGGCCGCCGCCGTGGCCGCGGGCCCGCGCGTCACCGTCCTCGCCGCCCTTCGCAGCACCCTCGG
This sequence comes from Streptomyces sp. NPDC047869, assembly GCF_040704065.1. Classification (NCBI taxonomy): domain Bacteria; kingdom Bacillati; phylum Actinomycetota; class Actinomycetes; order Kitasatosporales; family Streptomycetaceae; genus Streptomyces; species Streptomyces sp. NPDC047869. Next base: position 97,966 of record NZ_JBEYRK010000022.1, on the reverse strand, counting down.
CCCCACCGCCGATCTCGTCGAGGAGGAGGCGCGCCGGGCCGGCCGCCCCGTCTCCGTCCGCACCGTGCTGGTCGACGGGGCCTGGGACCACTTCACCGCCGGAGCCACCGAGGCGTACGTACGGCGGGTCGCGGCCGCAGCCGACGCGGTCACCGACACCGATGTGATCGTCCTCGCCCAGGCATCCATGGCCCCGGCCCAGCGCCTGACCTCGGCGCCGGTTCCGGTGCTGTCCAGCCCCCGGCCGGGACTGGCCGCCGGGGCCGCGGCCGTCGCGGCGGCGGTGCGAGAGCGCTGAGGGCGGGGCCGTCGAGTACCGGGCTGCGCCAAGCCGGGGGGCTGCCGTCGCGGCGGCGGTGCGAGGGCGCCTCGCGGGCGGGCCGGCCGGGCAGCGGCGGCAGCCGGCAAGTGCGGGCCGCACCCCGCGCCTGCGCCCGGGCGCCTTCCGTGTCGCCGTCGGGTGAGTGGCCGAGCGGCGCTCGGGTAGGCGGGGGAGTAGTCCAGAGGCGATGACGTACAGCGACCGCCGGAGGCCATCCATGACGAGTCCGCACCCCGACCCCGTACCTCCCGGCCCGACCCCGGGCCCGGGTCCCACCCCGCCCGATCCGTACCCGAGCCCGGTACCGCCCCCCGCGCCGGGGCCCGAGCCGACGCCGCCGGGTCCGGGACCCGATCCCACACCGCCTCCGGCACCCCCGGCCCCCGGGCCGCCGGAGCCCTCACCGTCCCCGATCCCGCCGGGCCCCGAGCCGACCCCCAGTCCGGAACCCGGCCCGCCCCTCACCACCGGGACCTGAGAGGGGCGTGACAAGGGGCGCAGAAGGGGTGTGAGAAACGGGGCGGGGACGGTAGCGCCCGCGGCGCTCACCGTCCCCGCCCCACGTGCGCGGAGCGTTACGCCCTGACCTCCGACCGGTCCCCGCCCCACAGCGTGTGGAACGACCCGTCCTGGTCGACCCGCCGGTACGTGTGCGCCCCGAAGAAGTCCCGCTGCCCCTGCGTCAGGGCCGCCGGCAGGCGCTCGGCGCGCAGCGCGTCGTAGTAGGCGAGCGCCGCCGCGAAGCCGGGCGTCGGCACGCCCTGCCGGGTGGCCGCGATGATCACCTCGCGCCAGTCGTCCTGCGCCGCGGCGATCTCCTGGGCGAACGTCTCGTCCGACAGCAAGCTGGGCAGGTCCGGCCGGGCGTCGTACGCGGCGCGGATCCGGTCGAGGAAGGCCGCGCGGATGATGCAGCCGCCGCGCCAGATCGCCGAGACCGCGCCGAGGTCGATGTTCCAGTCGTACTCCTCGCTGCCCGCCGCGATCTCGTGGAAGCCCTGCGTGTACGACACGATCTTGGACGCGTACAGCGCCTGCTCCACCCGGTCCGCGAAGGCGGCGGCCTCCGCCTCGCCGAGCGGCGACGCCTTCGGACCGGCCAGGCCCTGGGACGCCTCGCGCAGCGCCGCGTGCCCCGACAGGGACCGGGCGAACACCGCCTCGGCGATGCCCGACACCGGCACGCCCAGGTCCAGCGCGATCTGCACGGTCCAGCGGCCGGTGCCCTTCTGCTCGGCCTGGTCCACGACGACGTCCACGAACGGCTTGCCGGTGGCCGCGTCCACGTGGGACAGCACCTCCGCCGTGATCTCGATCAGGTACGAGTCCAGGCGCCCGGTGTTCCAGGTGCGGAAGATCTCCGCGATCTGGGCGGGGGAGTACCCGGCGACATCGCGCAGGAGCTGGTAGGCCTCGCCGATGAGCTGCATGTCGGCGTACTCGATGCCGTTGTGCACCATCTTCACGAAGTGACCGGCGCCGTCGGGGCCGACGTGCGTCACACAGGGCGCCCCGTCCTTAGCCTTCGCGGAGATCTTCTCCAGCATCGGGCCCAGCGAGTCGTAGGACTCCCGCGGGCCGCCCGGCATGATGCTCGGCCCGTTCAGCGCGCCCTCCTCGCCGCCGGAGACGCCCATGCCCACGAAGTGGATGCCCTGCTCGCGCAGCGCCTTCTCCCGGCGGCGGGTGTCCGCGAAGTGCGCGTTGCCACCGTCGATGATCATGTCGCCGGGCTCCAGCAGCGGCGCGAACTCCTCGATCACCGCGTCCGTCGGCCCACCGGCCTTGACCATCACGACCAGCCGGCGCGGGCGCTCCAGCGCCGCCACGAACTCCTTGGCGGTCTCGGCCGCGATGAAGTCGCCCTCGTCCCCGAACTCCTCCACCAGCGCGTGCGTCCGCGACGCCGTACGGTTGTGCACGGCGACCGTGTAGCCGTTGCGCGCGAAGTTCCGGGCGAGATTGCGGCCCATGACCGCGAGCCCGGTGACGCCGATCTGCGCTGAAGTGCTCATACCGCCTGCTCCCTAGCTGCCTCGTGTACTACGGCTCCGTCGGTGCGGACCCTCGCCCATCCTGACGTGCCGCTTCGGCGAGCGCACATCCGACCCGCCACGCTTGTTTACGCACGGAGCACGGCAGTCGGCTCACCGCGGCCGCCGGCGCCGTCAAGAAGGGTCCGTTCCCGGCCACTTGCGACGGGCAGGAGGCCGATTTCCCGTCTTGTCATGGCCTGTTCGCGGCGCTTACTTTTGCCGCTCCTGACGCATGCCGAGGGGAATTCGGACATGGCCGTACGCGGCCGGCATCGCCGGTACCAGCCGAACAGGATCAACCGCGCCTCACTCACCGTCACGGCGGGCGGCGCCGGACTCGCGATCCCGCTGGTCGCCGCGGGTACCGCCGACGCGGCCGACGCGGCCACCTGGAACAAGGTCGCCGCCTGCGAGTCCAGCGGGAACTGGCACATCAACACCGGCAACGGCTACTACGGCGGGCTGCAGTTCACCCAGTCCACGTGGGAGGCCTACGGCGGCGCCCGGTACGCGCCGCGCGCCGACCTCGCCACCCGGGACCAGCAGATCGCCGTCGCCGAACACGTCCTCGACGGCCAGGGGCCCGGCGCCTGGCCGGCGTGCTCGGTACGGGCCGGGCTGAACCGGGGCGGCGCGGCCCCGGACGTCCACACGGACGGTGCCACGAGCCGCCCGGCGAGGACCGGGCCGACACGGGACTCACGGGACACGCGGGACGTCCGGGACGTGAAGCCGCAGACGACACCGCAGTCCCGCGCGGGCCGGGCCGAGATGTACACGGTGGTGCGCGGCGACACCCTGTCCGGCATCGCGGGCGAGCACCACGTCCGGGGCGGCTGGCGGGAGCTCTACGAGGGCAACCGGGCCGTCATCGGCTCCGACCCCGACCTGATCCTGCCGGGCCAGCGGCTCGGCCTGCGCGTCACCGCCGCACCGGCGTCCGACACGCGCGCGCACCCCGACACCACACCCCAGTCCAAGCCCAAGTCCAGGCCCAAGTCGAAGTCCCCGGAGACGAGGGAACCTTCGAGGAAGAGACCCGCGGAGAAGAAGCCCGCCAAGCAGCGGGAACACCCGGGCAGGTCCGGGCACTCGGAGACGAAGACCTCCCGGCATCCGGCGCCGGGCGGCGGACACTCGCTCGTCGCCCCGGTCCACGCCGGCATCGGCACCGGCTACCACGTGGCCGGGTCGCACTGGTCGAAGGGCTACCACACCGGCGTCGACTTCCTGGTGCCGACCGGCACCAGCGTCGAGGCGGCGGGGGCCGGGCAGGTGGTGTCCGCGGGCTGGGGCGGCTCCTACGGCTACCAGGTGGTGATCCGGCACGCGGGCGGCCACTACACCCAGTACGCCCATCTGTCCGCGATCTCCGTACGGGCCGGGCAGAGCGTCGGCACGGGCCAGCGCATCGGCCGGTCCGGGTCCACCGGGAACGTCACGGGCCCGCACCTGCACTTCGAGGTGCGGACCGGACCCGGCTTCGGCTCCGACGTCGACCCGATCGCCTATCTCCGGGCCGGCGGCGTCAGGATCTGACCCGCGAGCGGTAGGCGTTCAGGACGGGCAGCGGGGCGTAGATGTTGGCGCACAGCGGGACGTACGGCCTGTCGTCGAAGACGGGGGCCTCGGGCATCCGTACGTCCGCCAGGGTGGCCGGCGTCAAGTCGCCCTCCGGCAGACCCGCGTGAGCGGAGACCACGTGCGCCGGACCCGCCGGCGACGGGCCGCTCCGCGTCACGCCCGCCGGCGACGGGCCGCTCCGCGTCACGCCCGCCGGCGACGGGCCGCCCCGCGTCACGCCCGCCGGCGACGGGCCGCCCTCGTGCGGACCCGTCTTCGCCGGCCCGGCCCCGGCGGCGGCCGGGGTGTGCTCCAGCCGCTCGGTGGTGAGCAGGATCAGGCCGCCCGCGGCCACCACCGCGCAGCCGAGCGCCAGTACGGTGCCCGTACTGCCGTGGCGGAACGTCTCGCCGAACATCAGGATGCCGACCGCCGCGGCCAGCACCGGATTCACCACGGTGGCCGTGGCCAGCGGCGCGGCGAGGCCGCCGCCCCGGTATGAGGCCTGGGAGAGCAGGACCCCGGCGGTCGCGAACGCGCCGATCACCGCGAGGGAGGGCAGATCGCCGAGGCTGATCCCGTCGCTCCAGTCGACCGCGACGGTCTTGGTGAACACCGACGACATGCCGAACGCCGTGCCGGAGGCGGTGGCGAGCAGCACGCTGCGCACGGCGGGGTGCCGGTGCACCGCCAGGCCCGCGCACGTCAGCGCCACGACCGCCCCGCCGGTGACCAGCGCGACGGCCACCCGCTGGGCCGATTCGAGGGACCGCGCGTCGGCCGAGCCGACCAGGGACAGCAGACCCGCGAGGCCCACCGTGGACATGACCGCGCCCCGCCAGGCGGCCGCCCCGGCCCTGCGGCCGACGAACAGCGCCGCCATGGGCAGGGCGAAGACGATGGTCAGCGCGCCCAGCGGCTGCACCAGGCTGAGCGGGCCGCAGGCCAGCGCCACGACGTGCAGCAGGCCGCCGAGACCGTTCAGCGACAGCGCCGCCCACCAGCCGGCCCGGCGCAGTGGCACGTACGACCCGTCGGGGCACGCCACCGCGACCTGCTCCTGCACGATGGCCCCGCCCGCGTAGGCGACGGCGGAGACGAACGACAGCAGCACGGACAGCGCGAGGGCGCTCATCTTCGGCTCCTTCGCGCGGTGCGGGACCCCTGGGCCCGGCGCGGCGTACGGTCGGCGGTCATGGCGAACACTCTGCCCGCCCGGGCCCGTCCCCGTCGTCGTCCCTGAGCACGCAATGGGTCCTACTGCCGATGGAGTACACCACCGGCCCGATCATCCCCAAGGCGGGTGCGGGCGGGGGCCGGACCCGGGCTCCCGAGCCGCGACCGGGGGCTGGTAGTAGTGCTGTCCGTGGACCTCGACGCCGAACTCGCCGCGCTCCGCCCGCTGGGCGGCTTCTTCGTGCTGCGCACCCGCGCGGACCCGGCCGGGCCGGCACCGGAAGGCCTCGCGACCCTCGCGGAGACGTACGCGACGGTGGCGCCGGAGGCTCAACGCGACGCGCTGGCTCTACGGGTCGCCACCGTCGCCGGCCGGCTGCGCGCCCCTGAGCCGCGGGTTTCCGTCTCCATCAGCCAGCAGGGGCTCGCCGCCCGGCTGTGGTCCGTGGCCCTGGGCTGCGCCGCGCTGTACGGCCGGGTGCCCGCCCTCGACCCGCGGCGCTTGCGCTGGGACCCCACCGCCACAGCCCCCGAGGACCTGTGGCTGACCGAGGTGCGCCCGCTGCCCGGGGACGCCGCCACGCTCGCGGACACCGTGCTGCACGGCCATCTGGAACCCCTAGGGGTGGCCCTGAGAGCCCGTTACGGAATCGCGCCCGGACTGCTGCGGGGCAACGCCGGCTCGGCCCTCGCCGGCGCGGCACGGGAACTGGACCGCTGGGCCCGCGCGGGCGGCCGTACCGACGTGGCGGAGCGGGCCCGCGTCCTCACGGACGAACTCCTCGCCCATCCGCTCCTGCGCGGCACCGGTACCCGCACGGCGACGGCCTTCCGCCGCCGGAGCTGCTGCCTGTACTACCGGGTGCCCGGCGGCGGAGTCTGCGGCGACTGCTGCTTCACCCGGCCGCCGCGCTCTTCCCCGCGCGCCGTATCTGGGTGACCATGAAGTCGACGAACGGACGAGACCAGGGGGCTGTCGGGTGCGAGTGGGACTGCTGACCCGGGAATACCCCCCGGACGTGTACGGCGGCGCGGGCGTCCATGTGGAGTTCCTCGCCCGCGAACTGGCCTCGCTGGTGGACCTCGAGGTGCACTGCTGGGGCGAGGGCCGCGGCGTGGGCGTCGTACGGCACCGCCCCTGGTCCGTGCTCGACGGCTCGAACGACGCGCTGCGCACCTTCTCCGTGGACCTCGCCATCGCCGCCGCCCTCGAGGGCCGCGAACTCGTGCACTCCCACACCTGGTACGCCAATCTCGCCGGGCACCTCGCCAAACTCCAGTATGGTGTCCCGCACGTGGTCACCGCCCACTCGCTGGAGCCCCTGCGCCCGTGGAAGGCCGAGCAACTGGGCGGCGGGTACGCGCTGTCGAGCTGGACCGAGCGCACCGCGATCGAGGCCGCCGACGCGGTGATCGCCGTGTCCGGGGCCATGCGCGAGGACATCCTCGCCTGCTACCCGGCGCTCGACCCGGCCCGGGTGCACGTCGTGCACAACGGCATCGACACCGCCCTGTACCGCCCGGACCACGGCATCGACGCCCTGCTCCGGCACGGCGTCGACCCCACCCGCCCGTACGTCCTGTTCGTCGGCCGGATCACCCGCCAGAAGGGCGTGCCCCATCTGCTGCGCGCGGTACGGGACATCGACCCCGGCACCCAGGTGGTGCTGTGCGCGGGCGCTCCCGACACCCCCGAGATCGACCGGGAGTTCCGCGAGCTGTACGAGGAACTGAGCCGGGTCCGCGCGGGCGTGCTCTGGATCCCGCAGATGCTGCCGCGCCCGGAGGTGATCCAACTCCTCACGCGGGCGGCCGTGTTCGTCTGCCCGTCGGTGTACGAGCCGCTCGGCATCGTCAACCTGGAGGCGATGGCCTGCGGAACGCCGGTCGTGGCCTCCCGGGTCGGCGGCATCCCGGAGGTCGTGGACGACGGCCGCACCGGCCTGCTGGTCGACGTGGACGACGACTTCGAGGCGAACCTCGCCCGGGCACTGGACACCGTGCTCGGCGACCCGGCGGCCGCCGAGCGGATGGGCGAGGCCGGACGGCTGCGCGCGGTGGGCGAGTTCGGCTGGGACACGGTGGCCCGGCGGACCGCCGGTCTCTACGAGGAGATCCTCAAGCAGGCTTAGTCCGGCCCGCTCGGGGCATCCATGTGGAACCAGGGGTGAGGGGAGCCGTCATGCGTCGTGGTGGGCCTTCGGTACTCGGGATCGTGCTGGCGGGCGGGGAGGGCAAACGCCTGATGCCGCTCACCGCCGACCGCGCCAAACCAGCAGTCACCTTCGGCGGCACCTACCGGCTCGTCGACTTCGTCCTGTCCAACCTCGTCAACGCCGACGTGCTGCGCATCTGCGTGCTGACCCAGTACAAGTCGCACTCGCTGGACCGGCACATCACCACCACCTGGCGGATGTCCAGCCTGCTCGGCAACTACGTCACACCGGTCCCGGCCCAGCAGCGACTCGGCCCGCGCTGGTACCTGGGCAGCGCCGACGCGATCCTGCAGTCGCTGAACCTCGTGTACGACGAACAGCCCGAGTACGTGGCCGTGTTCGGCGCCGACCACGTCTACCGGATGGATCCGCGGCAGATGCTCCGCCAGCACATCGAGGGCGGCGCGGGTGTGACCGTGGCCGGCATCCGGGTGCCGCGCTCGGAGTCGTCCTCCTTCGGGGTGATCACACCCGGCTCGGACGGCCGTACCGTGCAGCGCTTCCTGGAGAAGCCGGCCGATCCGCCCGGTCTCGCGGACGACCCCCAGTGCGTGTTCGCCTCCATGGGCAACTACGTCTTCACCACCAAGGCCCTCGTCGAGGCGCTGCAACGGGACGCCGAGGACAGCCAGTCCGTGCACGACATGGGCGGCTCGATCCTGCCCCAGCTCACCGCCCGCGGCGAGGCGCAGCTCTACGACTTCCAGGAGAACCACGTCCCCGGCGAGACGACCCGGGACCAGGGCTACTGGCGGGACGTCGGCACCCTCGACGCCTACTACGAGGCGCACATGGACCTGATAGCCGAGCGCCCCGCCTTCAACCTGTACAACCGCCAGTGGCCCATCTACACCCACTCGGGCCAGCTCTCCCCGGCACGCTTCAACGCGGGCGGCATCGCGAGCGAGTCCATCATCAGCGCCGGCTGCCTGATCCGCGGCCAGGTCACCCGCTCCGTGCTGTCGCCCGGGGTACGCGTCGACCCGGGAGCGGTCGTACAGGGCTCGGTGCTGCACGACAACGTGCGCATCGGCCGGGGCGCGGTGGTGCGCGGTGCCGTCCTCGACAAGAACGTCGAGGTTCCGCCCGGCGCGACGATCGGGGTCAACCCCGAGCGGGACGCCGAGCTGTACACCGTCTCGAAAGGCGGCGTGATCGCCCTGGGCAAGGGGCAGCGGGTGGACTGACCGACGCCCCGTCAGCGCCCCGTCCCCGCGACGCGTTTCGCATCACCCTGCCGGAATGCCCGGGTTCGCCTCGTTCGCCCGCCACGATGCAGGCAACGATGTCGAACCTTCGGAGGTCATCCGACATGAGAGGGACCCGGCGCACACGGCTGTGCCTGGCCGGGGTGATGGCAGCCTCCACGCTGATCGCCACCCCCGCCGCACGCGCCGTCGAGCGGACCGACGGCCACCTCACCGACCTGGTCAACCCCTTCATCGGGAGCCAGAACGAGGGCAACACCTTCCCCGGCGCGGCCGTGCCCTTCGGCATGGTGCAGCTCTCCCCGGACACCGGGCACAACACCGGCTACGACTACACGCAGAGCCGCGTCCGCGGCTTCTCGCTGGTCCATCTGTCCGGCGTCGGCTGCCGGATCGGCGGTGACCTGCCCGTACTGCCCACCACCGGCGACGTCACACAGACGGACTACTCCAAGTACGCCGCGGGGTTCCGGCACGCGGACGAGGAGGCGAGCCCCGGCTACTACCGTGTCGGCCTCGACTCCGGCATCCGCGCCGAGCTCACCGCGACCGCGCGCACCGGGGTGCAGCGCTACACCTTCCCCGCCACCGGCCGGGCCAACGTCCTGCTGAACGCGGCCCAGGCGCTGCACCGGCCGGGCACCAGCAAGGTCGAGATCCTCGACGACCGCACCGTGCGCACGGAGATCACCGGGCACGGATTCTGCCGGGACTCCGGCCCGTACACCGTCCACACCATCACCCGCTTCAGCCGCCCGTTCACCGCGCACGGCACCTGGGACGGACCGAAGGTCACCGACGGCGCGCGCACCGGCCGCGGCGGTGCCTACGTCCGCTTCGACACCACACGGGACCGTACCGTCGAGGCGACCACCGCCCTGTCGTACGTCGACGCCGCCGGAGCCGCCGCCAACCTGCGGGCCGAGGGCGGCCGGTCCTTCGACGCCGTACGGCACGGGGCCCGCGAGCGATGGGAGCGGCGGCTCGCCACGGTCCGCGTCCGGGGCGGCGCGCCCGCGCTGCGCCGCACGTTCTACTCGTCGCTCTACCGCTCGTTCCTCGCGCCGAACGTCGGCAGTGACGTTGACGGCCGCTACCTCGGCTGGGACCGCCGCGTCCACCGGGCGCGGGGCTTCACCTATTACCAGAACTGGTCCCTGTGGGACACCTACCGCACCCAGGCCCAGCTCCTCGCCCTGCTCGCGCCCCGGGAGGCCCGCGACATGGCCCGGTCGGTGGTGCGGGTGGACGAGGACGGCGGCTGGCTGCCCAAGTGGGGCTACGGGCCGGTCGAGACGAACGTCATGAGCGGCGACCCGGTCACCCCGTTCCTGACCACCGCCTACCAGATGGGCCTGCTCAAGGGGTTCGAGGAACGGGCCTACCGGGCGCTCAGGAAGAACGCCGACGGCGTGCCGCCGGCCGGCTATCCGGGCATCGGCCGGGAGGCCAACGCCGAGTACATCGCGCACGGCTTCGCGCCCTATGTCTGGAACCGCCCGCTCGCCAAGATGGGCGACTCCGACTACCACCACGGTGCCTCCGTCACCCTGGAGTACGCCCTCGCCGACGCCGTGCTCGCCCAGATGGCCCGCGGCCTGGGACACCGGGCGGACGCCGACCGCTACGCCGCCCGCGCCCGGAACTACCGGACCGTCTTCGATCCCGCGACCGGCTTCTTCCGCCCCCGCGACGCCTCCGGCGCCTTCACCGGCACGTCCGACCCGGCCCGCGCCCCCGGCTTCCACGAGGGCACATCCTGGCAGTACCAGTGGCTGGTCCCGCACGACCTCCCCGGCGTGGTCGCCCTGATCGGCGGCCGGCGCGCGGCCAACGACCGCCTCGACGCCTTCTTCGCCTACGACCGGCTGCTGGCCGATCCCGCGCGCACCGCCCGCGAGGTGTGGGTGCACGGTGACGCGTACGCCTACTACAACGCCGACAAGTACAACCCGATGAACGAGCCCGACCTCATCGCGCCCTACACGTACCTGTCCACCGGCCAGCCGTGGAAGACCACGGACGTGGTGCACGCGGCGCTGACCCTGTTCACCGACGGACCCACCGGCATGACCGGCAACGACGACCTGGGCACCATGTCCGCCTGGAACGTCCTGACCTCCATCGGGCTCTTCCCGGTCCAGCCCGGCTACGACACCTGGGGCCTGTCCACCCCGGTGTTCGACCGGGTCGACCTCGCCCTGGACCGCCGCTACTGGCCCGGCGGGCGGCTCACCGTGACCGCCCCCGGCACCTCGGCCACCGAGCGCTACATCCAGGGCGTCCGCACGGACGGGACACCGCACGCGCGGACCTATCTGCGCACCGGCGCGCTGCGCTCCCTGCGCACGCTCGCGTTCACGGTCGGCCCGCGCCCGTCGGAGTGGGGTACGGCGCCCTCGGCCGCGCCCCCCGTCCTGAAATGACCTCGGTCGACCTCGGCCGTCTCGTGACTCCCGCCCCTCTCGGCGGGGCGGGACTTAATCCGCCGTTAACTGTCCGTAGCACGATCGTACTTGACCGTAATCGCCCCTCGGGGATTGACTTCTGGTTCACCCCGTCGTCGACGTGCGAGGCAAACCTTGACCTCCGACCCGCTCGCTCCCCTCGATCTGGCCTTCTGGAACATCGAGTCCGAACGGCACCCGATGCACCTCGGCGCGCTCGGCGTGTTCGCCGCGCACTCACCCACCGCGGGCGCGCACGCGGCCGACCTGCTGGCCGCCCGCGCCGCCGCCGTGCCCGGTCTGCGCATGCGCATCCGGGACACCTGGCAGCCGCTCGCGTTCGGCGGCGCCACCCGCGAACCCGCCCCGGACTTCGACCCGCTGGACCACGTACGCCTGCACGCGCCGACCGCCGACTTCCACGCGGTCGCGGGCGGGCTGATGGAACGGCCGCTGGCGCGCGACCGCCCGCCGTGGGAGGCGCATGTGCTGCCCGGTGAGGACGGCGTCTCCTTCGCCGTGCTGTTCAAGTTCCACCACGCCCTCGCCGACGGGCTGCGCGCGCTGAAGCTGGCCGCCGGTGTACTCGACCCGGTCGACCTGCCCGAGCGTGCCCCCCGGGCCGTCGAGCCGCCGCGCGGCCCGCTCTCCGACGTCCTGTCCGACGTGCGCAGACTGCCCGGCTTGATGCCCGGTCTGGTCAGGGGCGCGCTGTCCGACGTGGGCCGGGCCCTGGACATCGGTGCCTCGCTCGCCCGGTCCACCCTCGGCATGCGCCCCTCGTCGGCGCTGACCTCGGCGCCCAGCGGCACCCGCCGCACGGCCGGCGTCGTCCTCGACATCGACGACGTGCACCGGGTCCGCAAGAGCGCCGGCGGCACCGTCAACGACGTGCTCATCGCCGTCGTCGCCGGTGCGCTGCGCCGCTGGCTGGACGCGCGCGGCGAAGAAACCGCGGGAGTGGCGCCGCGCGCCCTCATCCCGGTCTCCCGGCGCCGTCCGCGTACCGCGCACCCACAGGGCAACCGGCTCTCCGGGTACCTGATACGGCTTCCGGTCGACGACCCCGATCCGCTGCGCCGGCTCGACAACGTCCGCACGGCGATGGTCCGCAACAAGGACGCGGGACCCAACCGGGGCGCCGGCGCGGTCGCGCTGCTCGCCGACCACGTACCGGCCCTCGGCCACCGGCTCGCGGGGCCGCTGGTCGGCCAGGCCGCGCGGCTGTGGTTCGACATCCTGGTCACCAGCGTGCCGCTGCCGGGGTTCGGGCTGCGGCTGGGCGGTCACGAGCTGACGGAGGTGTATCCGCTGGCCCCGCTCGCGCCGGGCCAGTCGCTGGCGGTCGCGATCTCGACGTACCGGGGGCACGTGCACTACGGCCTGGTGGCCGATGCCCGGGCCGTTCCCGACCTGGACGTGTTCGCCCGCGCGGTGTCGGAGGAGGTGCGAGACCTGCTCACGGTGTGCGAGGCCTGAGGACCGGCGACCGGCCGGACCCCGCGTCCGGCTTCGCCTCCGGGTTCGCGCCGGCCCGTGCGGCCGAGGCCCGCTCCGCCCCGGCACGGCTCCGCCCCGGCCCGCCTCCGCGGCGGACCGGGGCGGAGCCGTGCCGGGGCCGGCCGCCGGTGGAGCCTTCCGCGCGGGCGGCGGCCGGTGCCCTCGGTGGGTGCCACGGTCGGCCGTAGGGCCGCCGGGCCGGACCGCGGGGCCGGCGAGGGGAGTGGCGTTGTCGCAGCTCACGAGGGTGGGGCGGAGGGCGGGGGCGGGGTCCGGGGGAGCGGTTTGGCCGTTGGGTGTGCCGCTACGTAAAATGCCCCGTTCGAAAGCGGGCGCGAGTCGGAGCGCTGCGCGGGTGATCAGGGAAGCGGCAGCGCGATGACGGTGACAGAGGACGGTTCCGTGTCCATGGAGGCAGCCATGGCCGTCCCCACGGACGCATCCATGGAAGAGGTGGTCCACGGACCCGGTATCGACCCCGAGCGGCTGGCCGTCTGCCTGAGCGTGCTCGATGAGCTCGACCGGCTCGACGTCGACCACCCCGACGCGATCGCGGTGCGCCGGGCCACCTCGCACATCTACCGTACGGTCAAGCAGCGCCGCCGCCAGGAGCGCCGCGCCGCCAAGACCGCGCACGACCGCGCGGTCACCGAGGCCACCGCCACCGGCTCCGCCGAGCGCATCGACGACGAGACCGAGGGCATCCTGCCCTCCTCGAAGACCGACGAGGGCCGGATCGCGGGCATCCTCCAGCGGCCCCGCTCCTGCTACGTCTGCAAGCAGCGGTACGTCGAGGTCGACTACTTCTACCACCAGCTCTGCCAGAAGTGCGCCGACGAGAACCGGGCCAAGCGGGACGCCCGCGCCGACCTCACCGGCAAGCGCGCCCTGCTCACCGGCGGCCGCGCCAAGATCGGCATGTACATCGCGCTCCGGCTGCTGCGGGACGGCGCGCACACGACCGTCACCACCCGCTTCCCCAAGGACGCCATCCGCCGCTTCAAGGCGATGGAGGACTCGGCGGACTGGCTGCACCGGCTGGAGGTCGTCGGCATCGACCTGCGCGACCCCGCGCAGGCCGTGGCCCTGGCCGAGCAGGTCGCCGAGGCGGGCCCGCTCGACATCCTGATCAACAACGCGACGCAGACCGTGCGCCGGCTGCCCTCCGCGTACGCCGCCCTGGTGGACGGCGAGAGCGCGCCGCTGCCCGCCGGTGAACTGCCCTCGCACCACGTCATCGGCGCCTTCAACTCCGGCGCCGTCGACGGCATAGCCGCGCTGCCCGTCGGCACCAGCGGCATGGACGCGCAGAAGGTCGCGGACCTCGCCCTCGTCGCGGGCAACGCCAGCGTCGCCCGGCACCTCGAGGGCACGGCCATCGACGCGGGCGGCCTCGTCCCCGATGTGGTCGACACCAACACCTGGGTGCAGACCATCGAGCAGATCTCCCCGGTGGAGCTGCTGGAGACGCAGCTGTGCAACTACACGGCGCCGTTCATCCTCATCAGCAAGCTGCGCCCGGCCATGGCCGAGGCGGCGCGGCGGGCGGGCCGCGGGCGGGCCTACGTCGTCAACGTCTCCGCGATGGAGGGCGTCTTCAGCCGTGGTTACAAGGGCGCCGGGCACCCGAACACCAACGCCGCGAAGGCGGCCATGAACATGGTGACGCGGACCAGCGCCCAGGAGATGTTCGACACGGACGGCATCCTCATGACCGCCGTCGACACCGGCTGGATCACCGACGAGCGTCCGCACTACGAGAAGCTGCGGCTGGCCGAGGCCGGCTTCCACGCGCCCCTCGACCTGGTCGACGGCGCGGCCCGGGTGTACGACCCGATCGTGCGCGGCGAGGCGGGCGAGGACCTGTACGGCGTCTTCATGAAGGACTACGCGCCCGGCAAGTGGTGAGCCCGCTCGCTCGGCAACCGGAGCACCCACTCGGACTCGAAGGCTCGTTCGCCCGATAGGCCGAGTGGGTGATTCGTTTGGGTCATCGAGCGCTGCGCTTTGTGGCAGTTAGCTGCATATTGAGAGGCATTGGGGGGTCGGGTGACTCCCAAGAGTTACACCTTGTTTGCACTCCCTATCGAGCGGCAGTCCGCTCATTTGGTTAATCTGGAGAGCGCGGACAGTAGTACGGGTCCCACCCACACCCATCGTCCGTACCGGCGCCACCGCGTCCGAACTGGCCTTCCATCCAGACCCGAGCGGGCACGAGTGCCGGAGCGCAGCTGTGCGGTATGCCCCGAGGGTGAGCCCGACACATAAGGAGTGCGCGGTGACACCGGAGAAGACGAATCTCGACGAACGCCCCAAGGAACGCGGCGAGCGCGCCGGCCGGCGGCACGGCGAGCTGGGCAGCCTCGACGTGTGGGCCCGCTCCGCCCCCATCCGCCTCGCGGGCTACGAGGAAGACCTCGCCGAGCCTCACATCCTGCCCAGCGTGGACTGACCGCCGGGCCGTAACCCGCTGGTCACCGCAGGTATGGGCGTGGCAGGCTCACGCCCATGCCGATCCGGGAAGCCGCCCCCCGGCCGCACCCGTACGGCTCGATCAGACCCCGTCCGCCGCGTCAGGCAGCGGTGCCGTCCGGGCCCACGGGCGCAGTGTCTCCAACTCCTCCGCCAGTGCCAGCAGATCCGCCTCCCGGCCCGGCCGCGCCACGAGCTGGACGGCGCAGGGGGCGCCCGAGGGCAGGGTGCCGAAGGGGACCGACATCGCCGGCCAGCCGGTCAGGTTCCACGGCGGGGTGAACGGCGAGTAGGCGGTGTTCGCCAGGATGTTGCGCAGCCAGCCGCGCTCGTGCCAGGGAGCGGCCTCGGGGGAGCGGCGGGCGAGGGACGGGGTCAGCAGCACGTCGTGCTCGGTGAGGAACGGGGTCAGCCGGGCGCGCAGGCGTTCACGCTGGTCCCCGGAGCGGACCGACCGGACGAAGCGGCGGCCCACGGCCGCGTGAACCCGGGTCCGCCGGGCCAGCAGCGCCGGGTCCAGGCCCTCCGCGTCCACCGCCGTACCCGCCGTCCAGTGCCGCAGCGAGGTCACGCCGAGGGAGAGCGGATAGGGCGGCTCCGCGCGCCGGACCCGGTGGCCCGCCCCGGCCAGCGCCCCGGCCGCCTCCCGGACCGCGGCCGCGTACGGCCTGCTCACACTCACCCCGGCGAGCGGGCTGCGCAGGGCCACGGCGATCCTGAGCGGCTTTTGCTCCGCGCGCCTCGGGAACCCGGTGTCCGCGAGGACCGCCAGCATCAGCCGCAGGTCTCCGACCGTGGTGGCCAGCGGGCCGTTCTCCGACATGCCGAACCAGTCGCCGTTGCCGATCCCGGCCGGCACCACCCCGTGCCCCGCCTTCAGCGTGACCAGTCCGCAGTTGGCCGCCGGGATGCGCAGCGACCCCATGCCGTCGTTGCCGAGCGCCAGCGGCACCAGGCCCGCGGCCACCGCCGCCGCGCTGCCGCCGGAGGAGCCGCCCGCCGTGCGGGTCGGGTCCCAGGGGTTGCGGGCGGTGCCGTGGACGCCCTCCGTGGTGCCGAAGACGCACAGCTCGGGCACGTTGGTCAGGCCCACGACCACGGCGCCGGCCGCCCGCAGCCGTGCCACCGTCACATGGTCCTCGGCGGCCGGTTCGTCCGGCGTCGCGGCGGAACCGTTGCGGTGCGACTCGCCGCGGACCGCCAGGTTGTCCTTCACCGCCACCGGCACCCCGGCGAGCGGCAGTCCGGCCAGGTCGGCCCGCGCCCCCACCTCGTCCGCCTCCGCGAGCGCCGCCTCGGCCCGCACGGCGCGGAAGGCCCCGATCCGGCCGTCGAGGCGCTCGATCCGCGCGAGGTGCTCCGCCACCACCTGCCGCGGCGTGACGTCCTTTTCGCGTACGGCCGCGGCGATGTCGGCGGCGGTCCGGCCGGCCCAGCTGGTCACGGGCACTCCCTGGCTACTCGTCGGTATGAATCAAGCGCGCAGGGAGAACTGTGCACGCTCGGACGCGGCACGTCGAGAGGCCGGAAGGGGCCATCGCCCTGGCCGCCGGCAGCGCCGACTCGTGTGGTCGGGGGCGAGCGGGCCGGCCGGGCCGTCCTCGCCGGCGTCCGTCGCCGCCACCGCGCACGAAGCACCAGCGGCCGCCGCCGCCCCCTGATTCCGCCTCGCCGCCTCAAGTCGTCCGTGCGGTCGGCGAGTCGGGGCGGGAGGCGGACGCCGCCCCCGTGCTGCCGCGTCCGGTGAGCCGGGGCACCGGCACCCCCACCGAGCGCGCCGGCTCACCGTCCAGCAGCGCCAGCAGCTCCCGCGCCGCGGTCCGGCCGAACTCGGCGCTGTCGCGGGACAGGGCGGACAGCCGCGGCGTGACCATGCGGCACAGGGCCGAGTCCTCCCACGACACCACCGACACGTCCCGCGGGACACGGAAGCCGAGTTCGGCCGCCGCGGCCAGACCCGCCACGGCCATCACGTCGTTGTCGTAGATCAGCGCGGTCGGGGGAGGCGAGCCGCCGAGGACCCGGCGGGTCACCGCGGCGCCCTCCGTGTCGGAGTAGTCGGTGGTCACCGAGCGGACCCCGGTGAGGCCGCGGCGCTCCGCCTCCGCTCGCAGGGTCGCGATCCGGCGCTGGGTGTGCGCCAGGCCGGGCAGCCCCGCGATGTGCACGATCCGGCGGTGCCCCAGCGCCGCCAGCTCGTCCACCACCGACGCCATCGCGCCGGCGTCGTCCGCCCAGACCGTGGACAGGCCGGAATGCCGGACGTCGGGCGCGCCGCCGATGACCACGGCGGGCAGGCCGAGTTCGTCCAGCAGACCGGGGCGCGGGTCATCGGCCCGCGGGTCGACGACCAGGACGCCGTCCACCCGGTGCTCCGCCCACCAGCGCCGGTACACCGTGCACTCGTCGGCCACGTCCGGGGCCACCTGGAAGAGCAGGCCCAGGTGGCGCTCGGCCAGCACCTCCTGGATGCCGGAGACGAGGTGCAGGAAGAAGGAGTCGACGCCCAGCGTGTCGGCGGGCCGGGCCAGCACGAAACCGACCGTGGCCACCCCCTCGCCGGAGAGGGCGCGGGCCGCCGTGCTGGGACGCCAGCCCAGTTGCTCGGCGACCCGGCGGACCCGGGCGCGGGTGGTCTCCGAGACCCCGGGGCGGCCGTTGAGGGCGAACGAGACCGCGCTCTCGGAGACTCCGGCGCGGCGCGCGATGTCCTTCATCGTCGGCCGGCGCGCGGGTGATCGCTTCTCCGGCAACGCTGTGCCCCTTCCCTCGACGGCCCGGTACCGGCCAACTGCTAATGCGCTTGAGTCCACTTACCCTAAAGCGCATTAGTGATCGGCGGCAATGGGTGACAAGCGCCATTCTGAGCAGGGGTTTTGAGTCACTAATGACTTTAGCGGAGTCGAATCCATTGACGCGTCCCGCAAACGCTGGGCACAGTCTGGCCCGGCACCTTCTGCCACATCCCCCCTGCAAAGGAGCCCAGCCGCCGTGCGCATCTCCCGCAGAACCTTCGCCACCGCCGCCGTAGTCCTGCTCCTGCCGCTGAGCGCATGCGGCTCGGGCGGGGACGAGGGCGGCTCGACCGACGCCTCGGGCAAGGTGGAGGGCGACATCACCTTCCAGACCTGGAACCTGCGCGCCAACTTCAAGCCGTACTTCGAGGGCCTGATCGCGGACTTCGAGAAGCAGCACCCCGGCACCCATGTGAAGTGGATCGACCAGCCCGCCGAGGGCTACGCCGACAAGATCAGCGCCGATGCCGCCGGCGGCACCCTGCCCGACGTCGTCAACGTCTCCCCGGATCTGGTCGCCCCGCTCGCCAAGGCCGGTCTCGCCCTCGACCTCGACAAGTCCGCGGGCACGTACAGGTCCGAGTACCTGCCCGGGGCCTGGGCCGGCCACCAGGTGCCGGGGCTCGACGGAACGTACGCCTTCCCCTGGTACCTGAACACCGGGCCGCTCTTCTACAACAAAGCCCTGTTCGAGAAGGCCGGACTCGACCCCAGCGCACCGCCGAAGACGTACGACGACCTCTTCACCGACGCCCGGCGGATCGCCGAGAAGACCGGCGGCAAGGTCGCCACGCTCGCCAACGTGCCCACCATCGAGGACTTCGGCCGGTACGGCGTGCCGCTGATGAACAAGGAGGGGACCGGCTTCGCCTTCGACGACGCCAAGGGGGTCGAACTCCTCACCGAGTACAAGCGGCTCTACGACGCCAAGGCGCTCGACCCGCAGGCGCTGACCGCCACCCCGGAGTCCTCCGGGAAGAAGTTCCTCACCCAGGCCGTCGCCATGAACCCCGGCAGCGCCCTGGACCTCGGCAACTTCAAGAAGCAGGCGCCCGGCCTCTACAAGAACATCGGGATCACCGACCAGATCACCAGCACCGGGCACGCCAACATGTACGTGATGGGGGTGATGGTCAACTCCCGTACGAAGCACACCCCGGCCGCGGTCGCCTTCGCGCATTTCGTCACCGACGCGCGCAACCAGATGTCCTTCGCCAAGAAGGTCGCCATCTTCCCGAGCACCGCGGGCTCCCTCGACGACCCGTACTTCACCAAGGAGGACGGCACCGACGAGACGCGGGTACGCGTCGCCGCGGCCAAGTCGCTGAAAACGGCCGTCAACTACACGCCGGTGCTGTTCAGCGAGCAGATGAAGACCGCGCTGCGCAACGAGGTCGCCAAGGCGCTGCAGGGCAAGGAGAGCCCCGCGGCGGCTCTCGACAACGCTGTCAAGTCCTGCGACCAGCTTCTGAAGCAGCAGGGCTGAGCAGCATGGCCACGCCTTCCACCACCTCCCGGATACGGCGGCAACTGCCCAGCACCCCCTGGCTGTTCGCCGCCCCCGGGCTGCTGATCGCCGGCGCCTTCGTGCTCTACCCCTTCGTGTCGACCGTCGTGAACTCCTTCACCGACCGCCGCACCCTGATCCCGGGGCGCTTCGTGGGCCTCGCCAACTTCCGCGAGCTCCTCCACGACGACATGTTCTGGACCGGCCTGCGCAACAGCGTCCTGTACATCGCCGGTGTCGTACCCGCGCTGGTGATCCTGCCGCTGCTGCTCGCGCTGCTGGTGCGGCGCGACATCCCCGGCATCACCTTCTTCCGGTCCGCCTTCTACACCCCGGTGGTCGCCTCCATCGTGGTCGTCGGCCTGATCTGGGTGTGGCTGCTGGACGAGCGCGGCCTGGTCAACTCCCTGCTGGAGGCGGTCGGCATCGGGCGGGTCGGCTTCCTCAGCGACCAGTGGCTGCTCCTGCTCAGCGCCATGGCGGTGACGGTGTGGAAGGGCCTCGGCTACTACATGATCATCTATCTGGCGGCGCTCGCCAATGTCCCGCGCGAACTGCACGAGGCCGCCGCCGTGGACGGCGCGGGAGCGGTCCGCCGCTTCTTCGCGGTCACGGTGCCCGCCGTGCGATCCACCATGGTGCTGGTCGCCGCGCTCTCATCGGTCGCCGCGTTCAAGGTGTTCTCCGAGGTGTACCTGATGGCCGGCCCAAGCGGCGGCCCGGCCGGCGAGGACACCACCCTCGTCATGCTCGTCCAGCGCACCGGCACCGGGCTGACCGGACGCGTCGGCTACGCCTCCGCCCTCTCCGTCGTGGTGTTCGCCGTCACCGTCGCGCTGATGCTCCTCGTGCTGCGCGCCGACCGGAGGGAGGAGACATGAGCGTCCTGGAGAAGGCGGCGGGCACGCACCGCACACCCGGCCCGGCCCGCCCGGCCGTCACCCGGGCCCCCCGGGTCACCGACGAACACGGCCGCCGGGTCCGGCCCGCCGAGCTGGTCCTGCGCTACGTGCTGCTGCTCGCCGTCCTCGCCCTCACCATCGGCCCCTTCCTGTGGCAGCTCTCCACGTCCCTCAAGGGCCCCACCGAGGACATCTTCGGCTCACCGCCGCGGTTCCTGCCCCGCCATCCCACCCTGCACAACTACACGCGGGTCGCGCACACCATCCCCGTGTGGGACTACGCCCTCAACTCGCTCAAGGTCGCCGCCGCGAGCGTCGTGACCAACTGCGCGGGTTCGGCACTCGCCGGATACGCCCTGGCCCGCCTGCGCTACCGCGGACGCGAAGCGGCGACCCTGGCCTTCGTGCTGGCGATGCTGGTCCCCGTGGAGGGCATCATCATCGCCCAGTTCACCACCATGCGGGAACTCGGCCTGAACAACACGCTCATCGGCGTCGTGCTGCCCGGTTCCGTCGCGGCGATGAACGTGCTGCTGATGCGCAACGCCTTCCGCAACCTGCCGTACGAGATCGAGGAGGCCGCCTACGTCGACGGCGCCAACGTCTGGCAGCGGTTCCTGCGCGTCGCGCTGCCGGCGGTGAAGGGCACCCTCGCCGTCGTCGCGATCTTCGCCTTCATGGGCGCCTGGGACGACTTCCTGTGGCCGCTCGTGGTGCTCAGCGACCCCGACAGGTTCACTCTGACCATCGGCCTCAACTACCTGCACGGCACCTTCGCGAACGACGAACGGCTGGTCGCCGCCGGCACCGTCATCGCCGTGGCCCCGCTCATCGCCCTCTTCGCCTGCCTGCAGCGGTACTTCTTCCGCGGGGTCGGCGAGGGAGCCGTCAAGGGCTGACCACACCGCCGAAGGCCCGCCGCCTCGTACTCCACCGCAAGGACACCGTATGCCCCCTGCCGTGCGCTTCGGCGTCAACTACACCCCGAGCCAGGGGTGGTTCCACCACTGGCTCGACTTCGACCTGGACGCCGTGCGCGCCGACCTGGACGCGATCGCGGACCTCGGCCTCGACCACGTCCGCGTCTTCCCGCTGTGGCCCTACTTCCAGCCCAACCGCACCCTGATCCGCCCCCGCGCGGTGGCGCAGCTGGTGGCGCTCGCCGACGCCGCCGCCGAACGCGGCCTGGACGTCAACGTGGACGGCTTGCAGGGCCACTTGAGCAGCTTCGACTTCCTGCCCGCCTGGACCCGCACCTGGCACCGGCGCAACCTCTTCACCGACCCGGACGTGGTCGACGGCCAGGCCCGATACCTGCGCACCCTCGCCGCCGCACTGGCCGGCCGGCCCAACTTCATCGGCATGACCATCGGCAACGAGGTCAACCAGTTCGCCGCCGGACCCCACCCCGACCCCGACCGGATCACGGCGCGGGAGGCCGAACGGTGGCTGAGCACGCTGCTCGCCGCCTGCGCCGACGGCGCCCCGGACCGGCTCCATCTGCACGCCTCGTACGACGCCGCCTGGTACCAGGACGACCAGCCCTTCACGCCCGGGCACTCGGCCCGGCTCGGCGCCGTCACCGCCGTCCACTCCTGGGTGTTCAACGGCACCGCGCAGCGCCACGGCCGCACCTCCGTACCCGCCGAGCACCACGCCGCCTACCTGGTCGAGCTGAGCAAGGCCTGGGCGGAGGAGCCGCACCGGCCGGTCTGGCTGCAGGAGGTCGGGGCACCGGCGCCCCTGGTGCCCGCCGAGCACGCCGCCGCCTTCGCCGAGGCCACCGTGGCCGGCGCGCTGGACTGCCCGGACCTGTGGGGCATCACCTGGTGGTGCTCGTACGACGTCTCGCGCGAACTCGCCGACTTCCCCGAACTCGAATACGGACTCGGCCTGTTCACCAACGACCGCAGACCCAAGGACATCGCCCGCGTACTGGCCGCGGCCGCCCGCGGGACCCGCACCCGCCCGGCGGTGCGCACCACGGCCCTCGTCGTACCCGCCGACCCGGGCCGCCGCTCCCGATGCGCCCCCGGCGGGCCCGTCTTCGAGGCCTTCTTCCGGCTCGTCGCCGACGGCGCCCGCCCGACCACCGTCCTCGACACCCGCGCCGACGACAAGGAACACCTCGCCGCGCGCGGCATCACCGAAGTCGTCACTCCCGACCAGGTACTCCCCACCCCACAAGGAGACGCTTGCTCGTGAACCCCACCAGACGCACCGTCCTGATCGCCGGCGCCGCCGCGGCCCTCCTCCCGGCCGCCCCCGCCCCGGCCGCCCCGGGAACCAGGGCCGCCACCGCGCCGTACGCCTCCTACTGGTACCCGGACTCCCTGCCCTCCGGCAGCCCGGGCAGCGGCGTCACCTGGCGCAGCCTGAAGGCCTGGCGTGCCGCCGACGACCCCGACCTCGCCTTCAACGCGGTGTCCGTGCCGCTCGCCGCCCGCTTCACGCCGACCCCGGCCAACACCACCGCCCGCTCCGGCCAGGCCCGCGTCCAGGCCCTGGTCTCCTTCGGGCCCACCTCCGCCAACCCCTCGCAGGGGTCGCCCACCGCCGACTACTACGCCCTCACCCACTGGGCCTACCTGGACGAGCTGGTGTTCTGGGGCGGTTCGGCGGGGGAGGGGCTGATCCTGGCGCCGAACGCGCCGGTCGTGGACGCCGCCCACCGGCACGGCGTACCCGTCCTCGGCAACGTCTTCCTGCCGCCCGCCGCCTACGGCGGGCAGCTCCGCTGGACCCGCGACCTGGTCCAGAAGGACGCCTCGGGGCGTCATCCACTGGCCGCCCAACTCGTCGCGGTGGCGGCCGCGTACGGCTTCGACGGCTGGTTCCTGAACGCCGAGACGGGCGGCGGGGACACCGCCCTCGGGACCGCGACGCTGGACTTCGTGAGCGAGCTGAAGAGGCTCGCGGCGGCGAAGGGCCAGCGGGTGACCTGGTACGACGCGATGACCGTGGACGGGGCGGTCAACTGGCAGGGCGCGCTGAACGACCGGAACCAGGCCTTCTTCCAGGCCGCCGGTGACATGTTCGTCGACTTCCGGTGGAGCGCGGGCTCGTTGTCCGCCTCGGCCACCCGGGCCGGGCGACTGGGCCGTGATCCGTACGAGTTGTGGGCCGGTGTCGACGTCGAGTCCAACGGGTCCGGCTCGTCCGTGAACTGGGACGCGATCGTGCCGGCGACGAAGGCGCACATCACCTCGATCGGCTTCTACCGGCCCGAGTGGACCCGCGACCACCTGCCCGCCGACCGGCGGGCCCCCGAGGACTTCCACGCGGCCGACGACCGCTTCTGGACCGGCCGGTCACTGGACCCCGCGCGACCGGACGGCACCGATCCCTGGCGGGCACCGGCCGTGTCGGTGGCGGACCGGTCGACGGTGACCTCGGTGCCGTTCGCGAGCGTGTTCAACACCGGACACGGGCTGCGCTGGTACGAGGAGGGCGCCGTCACCTCGGACGAGCCGTGGAACCACCTCGGGCTGCAGGACCGGCTGCCGTCGCGGCGGTGGGTGGTGCGGACGGCGGGGCGGCGCCCGGACGTCTCCCTCGACTTCGGCGACGCGTGGCGGGGCGGCAGCAGCGTGCTGGTGGCGGGCGAACTCGACGAACGCGCGGTGCTGGACCTGTACGCGACCCGGCTGCCGGTCACCGCCGGCACGGTTGTCGAGCTGACGCACCGGGCCGACGCTGGAGGTGTGAACGTCGAGCTGGCCGTCGCCACGGCGGAACCGGACGGCCCCGGTACGCCTCCGCCGTACATCTACCTGCCCGTGCGTCCGGTGAAGCCTGTGAACTCGGTCGACCAGGCTCATGGTGTCAACGCGGTCGATGAGGCCGGCACCTGGCAGACCTCGACCGTGCGGCTCACCGGGCTGTCCGGCACGGTCCACGCCCTCGGCGTGCGCCTGACCGCACCCGGCGGTGGCCCCGTGCGCTGGCGGCTCGGCCGCGTCGCCGTGCGCGACACCGCCGAGGCCCCCGCCGCACCCACCGCCCTGCGGATCACCGCCGCCACCGGAGGCGACCTGCGCTTCGCCTGGAACGCCGCGCCCCACGGGGTCCCGGTCCGCCACTACGAACTGCGCCGTCTCCTGCCCGACGGCAGCCGCCGCTTCCTCGGCGGCACCTGCCAGCGCGCCCACTTCGCCACCGGTCTGCGGCCCGAGCAGGGAGAGGCGGCCGCACGATTCGAACTGCGGGCGGTGGGGGAGCTGTACAACGCCTCGGCGCCCGTCACCGTCACCCACACCTGGTAGCCCGCCCGTGACCCGCACCCGGAACCCAGCAGGGAGCACCCCGCATGCATGACGACCGCAGCCTGGTCGAAGCCCGTCTCCGGCGCGTCCTCGACGAACGCGTCCGCCCCGCCGTGTACCTCGAGTCCGTGCCGCTGCGGGTCGCCGTCTGGCACGCGCCCGGCGAGCCCGTGCCGGTCGCGGACGGGCTCGCGGCCGAACCCGAGCCGATCGAGGTGGGCGCCCGGTGGGGCGCGCCCTGGGGCACCAGCTGGTTCCGGGTGACCGGGACCGTCCCTGAGGCCTGGGCGGGCCGGACCGTCGAGGCCCTGCTCGACCTCGGCTTCGACGAGAACATGCCCGGCTTCCAGTGCGAGGGCCTGGTCTACCGGCCCGACGGCACCCCGGTGAAGGGCCTCAACCCGCGCAACCAGTGGGTCAGGATCGGCGCCCCGGCAGAGGGCGGCGAGGAAGTGCGTCTGCACGTCGAGGCCGCCTCCAACCCGGTCATCCTCGACTACCACCCCTTCCGGCCCACCGTGCTCGGCGACAGGGACACCGCCGGTCACGAGCCGCAGTACACGCTCACCCGCATGGACCTCGCCGTGTTCGACGAGACCGTGTGGCGGCTGGTGCAGGACCTGGAGGTGCTGGGCGAGCTGATGGCCGAGCTGCCGGCGGACTCGGCCCGGCGGCACGACATCCTGCGCGCCGTCGACGGGGCCCTGGATCTGGTCGACCTCCAGGACGTGAACGGCACCGCGGAGCGCGCGCGGGCCCGGCTCGCCGGCGTGCTGGCCGCCCCGGCCGTGCCCTCAGCCCACCGGATCAGCGCCGTCGGGCACGCGCACATCGACTCGGCGTGGCTGTGGCCGCTGCGGGAGACCGTGCGCAAGGTGGCCCGCACGACCGCCAACATGACCGCGCTGATCGAGGACGAGCCGGAGTTCGTCTTCGCCATGTCCCAGGCCCAGCAGTGGGCGTGGGTGAAGGAGCACCGGCCCGAGGTGTGGGCGCGGGTACGCAAGGCCGTGGCGGAGGGGCGGTTCGTGCCGGCCGGCGGGATGTGGGTCGAGTCGGACACCAACATGCCCGGATCGGAGGCGATGGCGCGGCAGTTCGTGCACGGCAAGCGGTTCTTCCTCGACGAGTTCGGCATCGAGAACGAGGAGGCCTGGCTGCCCGACACCTTCGGCTTCGCCGCCGGACTCCCGCAGATCATCCGGGCGGCCGGGTCCAAGTGGCTGCTGACCCAGAAGATCTCCTGGTCGCGGACGAACACGTTCCCGCACCACACCTTCCACTGGGAGGGCATCGACGGCACCCGGATCTTCACGCACTTCCCGCCGGTCGACACCTACAACTGCTCGATGCGGGGCGGCGAGATCGCCCACGCCGCACGCAACTTCAAGGAGAAGGGCAGGGCCCGGCACTCCCTGGCGCCCACCGGCTGGGGCGACGGAGGCGGCGGCACCACCCGCGAGATGGTCGCCAAGGCGGCCCGGCTGCGCGATCTGGAGGGCTCCGCGACCGTGGTCTGGGAGACGCCCCGGGCGTTCTTCGAGAAGGCCGAGGCCGAGTACCCCGAGGCGCCCGTCTGGGTGGGCGAGCTCTACCTCGAACTGCACCGCGCCACCCTCACCAGCCAGGCCATGACCAAACAGGGCAACCGCCGCAGCGAGCATCTGCTGCGCGAGGCCGAACTGTGGGCGGCCACCGCGGCGGTCCGCACCGGATTCCCCTACCCCTACGAAGAGCTGGACCGGATCTGGAAGACGGTGCTGCTGCACCAGTTCCACGACATCCTCCCGGGCTCGTCCATCGCCTGGGTGCACCGCGAGGCCCGGGCGACGTACGCCCGGGTAGCCGCCGAGCTGACCGGGATCGTCGAGGCCGCGCAGCGCGCGCTGGCGGGTGAGGGGACGACGCCGCTGGTGTTCAATGCCGCCCCGCACGCCCGCGCCGGCGTCCCGGCCGCGGGCGCGGCGGCCGCCCGGACGGAGGGCGCCACGACGCTCGCTCCGCGCCCCGACGGCGGACACGTGCTGGACAACGGCCTGCTGCGGATCCGGATCGACGCCCGCGGCCTGGTCGTCTCCGTGTACGACATCGCCGCCGACCGCGAGAGCGTCGCGCCCGGCCGCGCGGTGAACCTGCTCCAGCTGCACCCCGACTTCCCGAACATGTGGGACGCCTGGGACGTCGACGAGTTCTACCGGAACACGGTCACGGACCTCACGGACGCCGACTCGGTGACGGCGGGCGAGGACGGCGCCTCGGTGCGGGTCGTACGGTCCTTCGGGTCCTCGCGGGCCACACAGGTGCTGTCGCTTCCGCCGGGGGAGCGGCGGCTGCTGATCGACACCGAGCTCGACTGGCACGAGACGGAGAAGTTCCTGAAGCTGGCCTTCCCCCTCGACCTGCACGCCGAACGGTACGCGTCCGAGACGCAGTTCGGGCACGTCCACCGGCCCACGCACACCAACACCTCGTGGGAGGCGGCCAAGTTCGAGGCCTGCAACCACCGCTTCGTCCACCTGGAGGAACCCGGCTGGGGCGTGGCGCTGGTCAACGACTCCACGTACGGCCACGACGTGACCCGTACGGTCCGCACCGACGGCGACCGCGGTACGACGACCACGGTCCGCGCCTCCCTCCTGCGGGCCCCGCGCTTCCCCGACCCCGAGACCGACCAGGGCGTCCACCGCTTCCGGCACGCCCTGATCCCCGGCGCCGGAATCGCGGACGCGGTCCGCGAGGGCTGGCGGATCAACCTGCCGGAGCGGCGCGTCACCGGCGCCCACGAGGTCGCCCCGCTGGTCACGGTGGACGACGACGCGGTCGTCGTCACGGCCGTGAAGCTGGCCGACGACGGCAGCGGCGATGTCGTGGTCCGCTTCCACGAGGCCCACGGGGGCCGGGCCCGTGCCACCCTCACGGCCGGCTTCGAGATCACCGGAGTCACGGCGACGGACCTCCTGGAACGCCCGGCCGCCGGGAGTCCCGCTCCGGACCGGGACGGCGACCGGATCACCGTGCGGCTGCGGCCGTTCGAGCTGATGACGCTGCGGCTGAGCAGGCGTTGACCGGGCGCCTCGGGCCACAGCGGCTCAACGGGCGCTGACCGGGCCCGCAGCCGGCCCGGGGGCGGACCGGCTGCGGGCCCGGCTCACGGATCGAGCCGGGCCTGGGCATCCGCCACCAGGTACAGGCCGAACCCGGACCCGCGCTGGCTGCTGCGCGCCGACGTGCGGCGCGGCCTGGCCGCCGTCGCCGCCGCGGGCCTGGTGTACGACCTCGTGGTCCTGCCCCACCAGCTCCCGGCCTGCGCCGAGGCGGTGGCGCGCCTGCCCGGGCTCACCTTCGTGCTGGACCACCTGGGCAAGCCGCCCGTCGCCGCCGGGGAGCGTGAACCATGGGAGACGTCCCTGCGCGCCTTCGCCGCGCTGCCCAACACCGTCGCCAAACTCTCCGGCCTGGTCACCGAGGCCCACCCGGCCTCCTGGACACCCGACGACCTGCGCCCGTAGACCGACGCCGCCCTGGACGCCTTCGGGCCCGATCGGCTGATGTTCGGCTCCGACTGGCCGGTCTGCACCCTCGCTGCCGGCTACGCCCGGGCGTGCGGGACGGCACGGGAACTGACCCGGGACCTCGCCCCCGCGGAGCGCGCGGCCCTGTTCGAGGGCACCGCCCGCCGCGTCTACGGCCTCTCAGCCACTCCCGCGAGCCGCGTGGGCGGCAGGTACTCCCGCACGAACGTCCGCTCCCAGCACGCCCCGGTCGCCCGCAGTTCCCGCCAGGTGGTGTAGCGGTAGCGGAAGAGGCGGGCCCGGACGAACCGGGGCGGGGTGTCCCGGGGGAAGGGGGAGCGGCGCAGCAGCCGCAGGGTGTCACGGTCGTTCTCCAGCAGCCGCTCCACCAGCCGGCCGAACCAGTCGCCGGCGTAGCCCGGGGACAGCGCGGCGAACCACATCAGCCAGTCCAGGCGCAGATGGTAGGGCGCGAAGAGGCGCGGCCAGTGCCGTGGGTCGCCCGGCTTGCCCTTGAACTCGTACTCCAGCCACCGCGAGTCCTCCCTCGGCGCGTCGTCCAGAGTGCCCTCGATCACCACCTCGTACCGCACCCGGCTGACGCTGCCGAACGCGCCGTAGGTGTTCACCAGGTGCAGCGGGTCGAAGGACCGGTTCATCACCTGGCGCCGGGAGATCATGTTCATCACCGGGTGGTAGCTGAGGAACAGCAGCAGCGCGGCGACGGCCAGCACGACGGCCTCGTACCAGAGCGGGGCCGGGGGCACGGACGGCGCCGTCGCCGGCAGCCGCAGCGCGGACAGCGCCAGCACGATGGTGATCCAGTTCAGCCAGGCGAAGTTCCCGGACAGCACCAGCCACAACTGGGTGACGATCATCAGCGCGGCGGCGGCCGAGGCGACCGGCTGCGGCGTGAAGAGCAGGAACGGCACGGCGAGCTGGGTCACGTGGTTGGCGGCCACCTCCACCCGGTGCAGCGGTTTCGGCAGATGGTGGAAGAACCAGCTCAGCGGGCCCGGCATCGGCTGGGTCTCGTGGTGGTAGTCCAGACAGGTCAGCTTGCGCCAGCACGCGTCGCCCCTGAGCTTGATCAGCCCGGCCCCGAACTCGACCCGGAACAGGATCCAGCGCAGCAGGAACAGCACGACCACGGGTGGCGCGACCTCGTCGTTGCCGAGGAAGGCCGCGAGGAAACCGGTCTCCAGCAGCAGCGACTCCCAGCCGAACGAGTACCAGGTCTGCCCCACGTTGACGACCGACAGGTACAGCGCCCACGGCACCAGCCACAGCAGGATGCCGCCCCACAGCGGCAGAGCCGAGTCCACCCCCGCGAGCAGGGCCGCCGACACCGCGCAGCCCGCCCAGGCGACGGCCGCGAAGAAGCGGTCCGAGTAGTGCAGCTGGAACAGGCTGGGCGCCCGCCGGAACGGCACCCGCGCGGTGAAGCGGGGGACCGGCAGCATGCCGCGCTCGCCCAGCAGGGCCCGGAACTGCAGGGCCGCCACCAGGAACGCGACGAGGTACACGCCGGCCAGGGCCCGCTGGAGGACCAGCCTGCTCAGCCAGTAGTCGGGTGCGGTGAACCAGTCCACAACTGCGCTCCTGCCAGGGTCGTGGCCACCGCGACGAGGGTGCCCAGTGGCACGGGAAGGGCCCGTCACACCGTGTACCGCACGCCTCCGCCTGCGTAACACGGGCGGGTGAGGCGGGGGCGGATTACCACTCGAAGAATCGGGCGAATGCTGGCAAGGTAGGCGCATGGCTGATCGGGGAGCGAGCGCCCTGTCTCTCCCGGAGGACTGGCCCGCCCACCCGGACCCGATCCTGGCGCTCAACAACATGGGCAGCTTCGACTGGGACCTGGACACCGGTCTGTTCAGCATGGACGCCCAGGCGCACGAGATTTTCGACCTGCGCCCCGACGAGTACGACGGCCGCCCCGAAACCCTCTCCGTGCGGGTGCCCCCCGCCGAGGCGCACCGCCTGGACGCGCTGGTGGCCCTGGCCATCAAGGACGGCAGCGAGAACTACGGCGCGTACTTCCGCCTCCGCCGCCGTGACGGCAGCCTGCGGTGGACGCACACCCAGGGCTACATACGGCGGGACGAGACCGGCCGTCCGCGCCGGATCATCGGGATCGTCCGGGACGCCACCGAGGAGCTCAGCGAGAGCGCGGGCCGCCAGGACGCCGCCGCCCTGGACGCCGCGCGGCGCGAGCAGACCAACGTCGTCCAGATCGCCACCGCCGCCCTCGCCCACGCCCGCACCGTGCAGGACGTCATCGACGTCGTCACCGACACCCACGGACTGACCCTGCTCGGCTCCAGGAGCATGGTCCTCGGGCTGGTCGAGGCGGGCCGCATCCGGCTGGTCGCCGAGGGCCCCGCGGGCAGCTTCGTACCCGGCACCCGGGTCACCCGCACGGACGAGCAGTACCCGATGAGCGAGGCGGTGCGGACCCTCAGCCCGTGCTTCATCGAGTCACCGGAGGAGTTCGCCGAGCGCTTCCCGCTGCTGTGGCCGCACATCACCGACCTGCGGATCACCTCCGCCGCCTATCTGCCGCTGATCGCCCAGGCCCGCCCGATCGGCGCGATGGGCCTGCTCTACGACGACCGGCGCGGGTTCTCCCAGGAGGAGCGCAACGTACTCGTCGCCCTCGGCAGCAGCATCGCGCAGAGCCTGCAGCGGGCGATGCTCTACGAGCAGGAGAAGGACCTCGCCCAGGGCCTGCAGCAGGCCATGCTGCCCCGCACCATCCCCAGCGTGCGCGGCGCCGACGTCGCCGTCCGCTACCGCGCCGCCGCCGTCGGCGGCAGCCTCGGCCGGGACATCGGCGGCGACTGGTACGACCTGATCCCGCTGCCCGGCGGAAGGGTCGGCGCGGTCATCGGCGACGTCCAGGGCCACGACACCCACGCGGCCGCCGTGATGGGCCAGCTCAGGATCGTGCTGCGCGCCTACGCCGCCGAGGGCCACACCCCGGCCACCGTCATGGCCCGCGCCTCCGTCTTCCTGCGCGAACTCGACACCGACCGCTTCGCCACCTGCCTGTACGCCGAGGCCGACCTGTCCACCGGAGTCGTCCAGGTGGTCCGCGCCGGGCACATCGACCCGCTGGTCCGGTACGCCGACGGCACCTGCCGCCGCGTCCCGGTCGAGGGCGGTCTGCCGCTCGGGCTGTCCGCCGAGTTCGGCCGGCTGGAGTACCCCGTCTCCACCCTCGAACTCGATCCCGGCGACACGCTCCTGCTGTGCACCGACGGGCTCGTCGAACAGCCCGGCACCGATCTCGACGACGGTGTGCGCACCCTGACGGACCTCATCGCCCAGGGCCCCGAGGACGTGCGCGCGCTCGCCAACCGGCTGATAGCGGCGGCCGAGGAACGCGGCGGCGACGACGACGTGGCCCTGCTCCTGCTGCGCCGCCGGGCCCTGGAGGCCCCGAGGGCCGGAGGCCGCTTCCAGCAGCACGTGGCGCCCGGTGACCCGGAGGCGCTCACCCAGGCCCGGCACCTGATCCGCGCCGCCGTCCGCGGCTGGGGCGCACGGGACCGGACCGACGAGATCGAACTGGTCGCCGACGAACTGATCACCAACGCGCTGATACACACCGAGGGCGCCGCGATCGTCACCCTGCGGGTCCTGGAGGGCAGCGACCGGCGGCTGCGGGTCGAGGTCGAGGACTCATCCAGCGCCCTGCCGCGCCGCCGGGACGCGGGCGAGAACGGCGTCTCCGGCCGCGGGCTGCTCCTCGTCGACCGGCTCGCCGACGTGTGGGGCGTGGAGGCGCGCGGCGGCGGCAAGGCCGTGTGGAGCGAGTTCCAGGTGCCGAAGCGGCCGGCCGCGTGACCGGCGAGGCGTTGTCGGTGCGGGATGGCACTCTGGAACCATGCCGGAACTGCCCGAGGTAGAAGCGCTGAAGGACTTCCTCACCGAGCACCTGGTCGGCCGACGGGTGGTGCGGGTGCTGCCGGTCGCCATCAGCGTCCTGAAGACGTACGACCCGCCGGTCACCGCGATCGAGAACAGCGAGTTCACCGCCGTGCGGCGGCACGGCAAGTTCCTCGACCTGGCGACGGGCGACGGGCTGCACCTGGTCACCCACCTGGCCCGCGCGGGCTGGCTGCAGTGGCGGGACCGGCTGCCCGACGGCCCGCCACGGCCGGGCAAGGGCCCGCTCGCGCTGCGCGTCGCACTGGAGACGGGGGAGGGCTTCGACCTCACCGAGGCCG
Source organism: Streptomyces sp. NPDC047869 (assembly GCF_040704065.1). Classification (NCBI taxonomy): domain Bacteria; kingdom Bacillati; phylum Actinomycetota; class Actinomycetes; order Kitasatosporales; family Streptomycetaceae; genus Streptomyces; species Streptomyces sp. NPDC047869. The sequence continues at coordinate 65,810 of NZ_JBEYRK010000022.1, read as the reverse complement.
GCACCCAGAAGCGCCTCGCGGTGTACGTGGTCCACGATCCGCGGGAGGTCCCGGGCGTCGCCCGGCTCGGCCCCGATCCGCTCGCCGCGGACTTCGACGCGGACCGCCTCGCCGCCCTGCTGAAGGACGAGAGGCGGCAGCTCAAGGGCGCGCTGCGGGACCAGTCCCTGATCGCGGGCGTCGGCAACGCCTACAGCGACGAGATCCTGCACGCCGCGAAGATGTCCCCGTTCAAGCTCGCCGCGTCCCTGACCCCGGAGGAGACCGGGCGGCTCCACGAGGCCCTGCGCGGCACCCTCACCGAGGCGGTCGAGAGATCGCGCGGCCTGGCCGCCGGGCGGCTGAAGGCGGAGAAGAAGAGCGGTCTGCGGGTCCACGGCCGCACCGGTGAGCCCTGTCCGGTCTGCGGCGACACCATCCGAGAGGTCTCCTTCAGCGACTCCTCGCTCCAGTACTGCCCGACCTGCCAGACGGGCGGCAAGGCGCTGGCCGACCGCAGACTCTCCCGGCTGCTGAAATGAGGCGGCCCGCTCACCGAGGGGGACGGCCGGCCGTCGCCGGCCGGGGCACTAGCGGGGCGTGAGCGACACCAGCGGCTGCCCGTCCGTGGTGCGCACGTCGTAGCGGGCGATCTGGTCCGGGTGCATCGAGGAGCCGGCCATGGTCGTGGTCGTCCCGCGGTCGTGGGCGCCCACCGTCCAGCCGGAGACCGTCTGCTCCGAGCCGTCCCGGCCGACGACCACGAGCCGGCAGGAGTGCGGCCCCGAGCCGTCCTTCACGTCGAGCCGCATCCGGCTGCCCAGGTCCCCGTCCTCCGTGGTCACCTGCGCCCACACCCCGGTGCCCGGATCGGTCGCCGCGGTCACCCGGGCGGCCGGGGCCCCGTGCGCGGAGTGCAGCACGACCCCCGGTCCGGCCACCGCCAGCACCACCGAGGCCGCCAGGCCGTACAGGAAGTGGCGGCGCCGGGCGCGGTGCCGGAGCGCCAGTTCACCGAGGAGCCGGTCCAGCAGCCGGGGACCGGGCTGGGCCATGGGGTGCACGAAGCGGGGCGTGGCCCGGCGGTACAGCATCAACTGCCGTGCGGCGGGACCGAATTCGGTCACCTGTGCCGCGCACCGGGGGCACTCCATGAGGTGGTCCTCGAAGCGGAAGGCCTCCGCCTCGTCCAGCACGCCGAGCGAGTAAGCGCCGACGTCGCGATGCCTTTCCAGGGACCTCATGCCGAATCCTCGTGCCGATGGGTGCGGGTGGGGTTACTCCGTGCTCCCATCCGTACGCAGCCGACAACCGAATCACTCAAGGCGCACACCGAATCGTGACCAAGAGATTCGGAGCGGACCGCCCCGCGGATTGGTGCGATTTCCAGAAAACCTCAGGAACTCGCCATCGAGGAGGTCAGGGCGGTGCCGGGGCCTCAGAACAGGTGGATGGCGAGATGACCGAGGGGCAGTCCGAGCCGCCAGGCAGGGGTCCACACCTTGGGTCCGTCCTCCTCGCCGGACACCGAGCCGCCGCCCGGCACCGCGTCCAGGTCGGGCGCGAGCAGCTCGGTCTCCTCCAGCCAGCGCCAGGCGTCGGCGGCCAGCGCCAGATCGGGTGAGGGCGCGGCGGCCGCGGACTCCTCGGCGGCCAGCTCCGCCATCCGCAGGCCCACCCACTCCTGCCACGGCTGGTCGTACGCCGTCAGCGACAGCCAGTTCTCCAGCTGTGAGATCACCCGGATGCCGGAGAGCTCGCCGTCGGTGTCGGAGAGGAAGACGGTCAGTGCCAGGGCGTCCCGTCCGGCCCGGAACTCGAAGGACGTCGGCGGCATCAGATCGCCGGTGCGCAGCAGCTCGTCGGCGATGTACTCGGCGTACAACCAGGCCATCGGGACGGCCAGTTCACCACCATCGCCGACGCTGCCGTCGGTGCTCTCGTGACCTCTGTGCGGCATCCCTTCCTGCCCTTCCTCCGGTGCGTGCGCTCGCCCGAACCTCCGGGCCCGGCCACGAGCCCGGCCCCCGTCCGGAAACACGGATGAGGACAGCTGATGGCCCGAACGGGGTTCTCAGCAAGGCGCTTTACCGAGGTTTGACCCGGCGGCCGGTTTCACCGCAGGTCGGCCGCATAACCCGGAAGGACCCCGCGCAGGGCGCGCAGCGCGTAGTACGCGCGGGACTTCACGGTACCGGGTGGGACGCCGAGGGTCCGCGCGGCCTCCGCCACACTGGCCCCGCGGAAATACACGAGTACCAGCACGTCACGGTGGGCCGGCGTGAGTGTCTTCACAGCCTTGCGGACGTCCAGCGCCGCGGCGGCCAGCTCGGCGTGGTCGGCGGTCACCCGCGCGTTCTCCGGCACCTCGTCACCGACCTCCGGCGGCCGCGCCTGGCGGGCCCGCCGCGCGTCGATCGCCAGCCTGCGGGCGACGGTCAGCAGCCAGGGCCGTACCGAGTCGAACCCGGCCGCGTGCAGGGCCTCCGGATGCTGCCAGGCGCGCACCAGCGTCTCCTGCACGAGGTCCTCGGCGCGCTGCCGGTCTCCGTCGCTCAGCCTGAGCAGCAGTGCGAAGAGGGGGCCGCCGTGCTCGCGCTGGAGTGCGGCGAGCTCGTGCTCGGCGGTCGTCGTCCCGGGGGGAAGTGAGGTTCCGGCCGTCATGGCCGTATGGCAGCGCAGGGCGCCGCCGGGGGACAGGGGGCGCGCGCCGCTCTGCGACGGACGGTCCGATCGCGTCGGTGAGCGGTCGCGCGAGCGGTGCGCGCACCGGCGCGGGTGGCATCGGATGGGCTAATTCCGGTGCTCCGTTTGTTTGCGCCGGGAGCCGTATTCATACCCATATGCCGTCAAAGCTTTGCCGGTGGACGAGACGTCCGCAGTGACGACGATGCTGGGGTGAACCGATGATCGCACGCAGGCATCAGGTGGCGCTGGCGCTGACCGCCCTGCTCGCCGCCGGGGCCGCCTGCCTGAACCAGGAACGGCAGGAGCCCGTCGCGGCGGGCCGCCCGGCACCGCCGGCCGCCCGCGCCGTCACGCTCGTCGCCTCCGGTGACGTGCTTGCGGACCGTTCGGTCGCCGATCGGGCGGGCTACGACGCCGGCGGCCACGGCCACGACTACCGCCCGATGCTCTCCGGCGTGGAATCCCTCGTGCACGGGGCCGATCTGGCGCTGTGTCACCTGGAGTCCGTCACCGGCGACGGCACCGCGGACGCCGGCACCGCGTCCCCGCCGCAGCTCGCCGCCGGCCTCGCCGCGACCGGCTACGACGGCTGCGCCACCGCCTCCGAGCACGCCCTCGACGACGGCGCCCCCGGTATCCGGCGCACCCTGGACACCCTGGACCGGGCCGGCCTGCGGCACACCGGGACCGCCCGCACCGAGGCCGAGTCCCGCTCGGTCACCCTGTACCGGGCGGGATTCGCCAGGATCGCGCACCTGTCGTACACCTACGGCACCGCCGGCCGGCCGCTCCCGGCTGGGCAGCCCTGGGCCGTCAACCCGCTCGACGCCGACCGGATCGTCTCCGACGCCCGCGCCGCCCGGCTGGCGGGCGCCGACCTGGTCGTCGTCTCCGTGCACTGGGGCACCGAGTGGCAGGACGCCCCCGACCGGACCCAGCTCGGCCTGGCGAACGCGCTGACGGCCTCGACGACCAACGGCCGCCCGGACATCGACCTGCTCCTCGGCACCCACGCCCACGTCCCGCAGGCCTACCAGAAGGTCAACGGCACCTGGGTCGTCTACGGCCTCGGCGACCAGATCGCCGGCGAGATGTTCAACGACAGAGGCGTGCGGGACTCGCGCGGCAACGAGTCCACCACCGCCCGTTTCACCTTCGCCCCGCCCGCCGCGCCCGGCGAACGCTGGCGGGTCACCAAGGCCGAGTTCGTCCCGCAGATGTACGACGTCGACGCCGGGCGGGTGCTCGACCTCAACCGGGCCATCGCCGGGGGCGCCGAGCTGGAGGGGGTGCGCGACCGCGTACGGGACGTGGTCCTCAGCCGCGGAGCCGCCGGGGACGGGCTGGTCATGGCGGACTGATCAGTCGGCCGGCCGGCGCTCGGCCAGCACCGAGCGCCGGTAGGAGTAGCCGAAGTAGATCACGCAGCCGATCAGGAACCACACCGCGAACCGCACCCAGGTCTGCCACTGCAGGAACGTGATCAGCCAGATGGAGAAGAGGACTCCGAGCGCCGGCAGGAACGGCATCCACGGCGTGCGGAAGCCGCGCGGCAGGTCCGGCCGCCGGTAGCGCAGCACGATCACCGCCGTGCACACCACCACGAACGCCAGCAGGATGCCGATGTTGGTCAGCTCGGCCGCCTCCCCGATGGGGATGAACCCGGCGATGAGCGCCGACGCCCCTCCGACGATCCAGGTCACCCGGGTCGGCACGTGGCGGGTCGGGTGCGTCTTGGCGAACCACCGGGGCAGCAGTCCGTCCCGGGACATCGAGAACCACACGCGGGTCACGCCCAGCATGAACGTGAACATCACGGTGAGGATGCCGATGATCGCGCCGACCGCGATCACGTCGGCCAGCCCGCTCAGCCCGACCGACTTGAACGCCGAGGAGAAGCCGCTCTCCGGGTCGATGTCCTTGTAGTTCTGCATGCCGGTCAGCACCAGGCAGGCCGCGACGTACAGCACCATCGAGATCGCCAGCGAGTAGATGATCGCCTTCGGCATGTGCCGCTGGGCGTCCTTGGACTCCTCCGCGGCGGTCGACATGGCGTCGTAGCCGAACACCGCGAAGAACACGGTCGCCGCGCCGGTGAAGGCCCCGCTGATGCCGAACGGGAAGAACGGATGGTAGTTCGCCGTGGTGATGTGGAACACGCCCACCCCGATCACCAGCAGCACCACCAGCACCTTCAGCGTGACCACGAACGTCTCGAACCGGGCCGCGCTGCGGATGCCCTGGGTGAGCAGCCAGGCGATCAGCAGGCACAGCACGGCCGCGAACAGGTCCACCCGGTGCCCGTGGCCGGTCCCCGGCGCGCCCAGCATCCAGGCGGGCAGGTCGGCGCCCATCTGCTCGACCAGGAAGCCGAAGTAGCCGGAGATGCCGATGGCGACCACCGCCACGATGGCCGTGTACTCCAGCAGCAGGTCCCAGCCGATGAACCAGCCCGCGAACTCGCCGAGCACCGCGTACCCGTAGGTGTAGGCCGAACCCGCCTTCGGGATCATCCCCGCGAACTCGGCGTACGACAGGGCGGCGCAGGCGCTCGCGACACCGGCGATGAGGAACGACACCAGCACCGCGGGCCCGGCCGTCTCGTTGGCCACCGTTCCGGCCAGTGTGAAGATACCGGCGCCGATGATGCCGCCCACACCGATGGCGGTGAGCTGCCACAGGCCGAGCGACCGCTCCAGCCCGCCGCCCCCGCCGACCTCGGTCTCCTCGATGTGCTCGATGGGTTTGCGGCGGAGAATTCCTTCGCCCATTCGGAGCTTGGCCATACGTTCCACCTCTTCGCCGACGGCAAACGGCTGACGGCGGATCATGATGGCTCAGCGGCGCTCCGTACGGAAGACGCCACGCACGGGCGGTCCGGCCCGGGGCCGGGCCGGACCCGGTTTTGATTCGCGGGGCCGGCGTTCGCTTTGATGGCGGGGACCAACGGGAGGTTCCGCATGGGGCGGCGGTTCGGGTGGCTGTGGGCCGCGTACGCGGTGAGCGCGCTGGGCACCTATCTGGCTTTCGACGCCTTCTCGGTGATCGCGGTCCTCGCGCTGCACGCCGGACCCGCCGAGGTGGCGCTGCTCGCCGCGACCGGGCCGGCCGTGGGTGCCGTGGCGGCGGTGCCGCTCGGACCGTGGGTCGACTTCCGGCTCAAGCGGCCGGTGATGATCGGCATGGACCTGATCAGGTTCGCCGCGCTGCTCACCATCCCCGCCGCCTACGCGTTCGGCGGCCTCGGGCTCGGCCAGATGCTGCTCGTGTCCGTCGTCGTGGCGGCCGCCGACATCACCTTCAACGCGGCCTCCGGCGCCTTCCTGAAGACGCTCCTCCCGGCCGACCGGCTGCTCGGCGCGAACGCCCGCTTCGAGTCCGCCAACTGGACCGCGCTCGTCCTCGGGCCACCCCTCGGCGGCGCCGCGATCGGCCTGTTCGGCCCGGTCACCACGGTCGTGGCCAACGCGGTCAGCTTCCTGCTGTCGGCGCTCGGCATCCGGGCCGTCGGCGCCGGCGAGCCCCGCCCCGAGCGCGGGAATGGGGAACGCCTGCGGGCGGGCGACCTGCTCGACGGCTGGCGGCACATCCTGTCCAGCCCGGAGCTGCGGCCGCTGTTCTTCAACAACCTCGCGGCCAACGCCCTGATCATGGTGGCCGCACCGCCGCTGGCCGTCCTCATGCTGGGCCCGCTCGGCTTCTCCCCCTGGCAGTACGGCCTCGCCTTCGCCGTGCCCTGCCTCGGCGGCCTCCTCGGCTCCCGGCTGGCCCGGCCGCTGGTCACCCGGTACGGGCAGTGGCGGGTCCTGCGCGGCGCGACCGTCCTGCGCGCCGTCTGGCCGCTGGGGCTGGCGTTCGTCCGGCCCGGGCTGCCCGGGCTGCTGCTGGTGATGGCCCTCGAGCTCGGCGTGATCACCTGCTCGAGCGTCTACAGCCCCGTCTACGCCACCCGGCGCCTGGAGTGCACGCCGAACGACCGGGTCGCCCGTACCCTCTCCGCCTGGTCGATCACCGGCAAGGCCACCACGGCCGCCCTGACCGCCCTCTGGGGCCTGCTGGCGACGTTCACCGGCCCCCGCGCGGCCATCGCCCTGGCGGGCGTGCTGCTCCTCGCGACCCCGCTGCTGCTGAGGCAGCCGGCTACGGAACGACCGTCACCGGCCAGCGTCCCGCCTTCACCAGCCGCACCGCCACCGAGCCGATGATGCGGTGCCCGGCCTGCTCCGAGGCCCCCACCACCACCGCGTCGGCCTTGAGTTCGTCGGCGGCCTTCACCAGGCCGTTGTAGGGGTCGCCGCGGAAGGTGTGGAACTCCCACCGGATGTCGAATATCCCCCGGACCCGTTCGGCCGCCTCCCGGATATAGGTGACCAGGTCCTCGGCGATCTCGTCGGTCGTCTCCGCCACCGGCGCCCCGAGCGCGGCCCCGGCCGCGAGCACCGGCTGCACGTACACGACGGCCAGCAGCGCGCGCTGCCGGCGGGCCAGACCGCCCGCGTACGCGGCGGCGCGCAGCGAGGAGTCGGAGCCGTCCACCCCGACCACGATGACCTTCGGTCCGTCGGTACCCCGCTCGAACTGGTGCGCGTGCTGTTCGTGCTGTTCCGTCACGGCCCGAGGCTATCGGAAGCACCCCCTCCGGCCGACGCACGGGTTCACGGGGCCGGGCGGCCGACGGTTCACGCCGCCGGGCCACCACCGGCCCCGCGTCGCCGCCCCGCACGGCCACCGGCCACGCGGCCGTGCGGCGCCGTTCGCTCGACGGGCGGCCCGACCGGGGTCTTCCTACAGTCGGAACCATGACTGCCACCGCCGGGCCGGCCGCACGGAGGGCTGCCGGGGGGCCGGGTCACCCGCCCGCCGGCGGGCACCTCGGACGGGTGCCCGAGGCCTTCGCGGCCTTCTTCGCCGCGCTCGGCCTGCTGTGCGCCCTGCTCGCGTTCGTCGCCCCGCTGCGCCGCGTCCTGCGCCCGGTCGTGCGGGCCCTCGACCTGCTCCTGGTCCCGATCAGCGCCAACCTCGCCTACGCCGTCTTCCTGTTCCTGCTGGCCGGCGCCACCGCCGCCCGCAAGAAGGTCGCCTGGTGGCTGGTCGTCGTCTATCTGGGGCTGCTGGTCCTCAGCGACGCCCTCGGTCTGGCCCTCGGCCAGTACGGCCAGTCGCTGCCGTCGCTGGTGCTGTGCGCCCTGCTGCTGCTCGTGCTGGTGGCGGCCCGGGGGGAGTTCTGCGCCGCCTCCCGGCGCGGAGCCGTGTGGCGGGCCCTGGGCGTACTGCTCGGCGGCCTCGCGGTGGCGATCCTGCTCGGCTGGGGGCTGGTCTCGCTGTTCCCCGGCACCCTGCCGCAGGGCCAGCACCTCGCCTGGGCGGCGGACCGGGTGTGCGGCGGCCTGGTCTCCAACAGCGCCTACGACGGCCGCCCGCCGCGCAGGGTCACCTTCGTGCTCGGTCTGCTCGGCGCGCTCGCCCTGCTGAACGCGGCGGCGACGCTGTTCCGTTCGCAGCGCCTGGAGGCGGCCCTGCACGGCGACGAGGAGGACCGTATCCGGGCGCTGCTGAGGGCCTACGGAGACCGGGACTCGCTCGGCTACTTCGCCACCCGCCGCGACAAGGCCGTCGTCTTCTCCGCCAGCGGCAAGGCCGCCGTCACCTACCGCGTAGAGGTGGGCGTGTGCCTCGCCAGCGGCGACCCGGTCGGCGACCCCGAGGCCTGGCCGCACGCCATCGCCGCCTGGCTGGACGTGGCCCGCCGGCACGCCTGGGCGCCCGCCGTGATGGGTGCCTCCGAGGACGGCGCCCGCGCCTACGCACGCGCGGGGCTCGGCGCCCTCCAGCTCGGCGACGAGGCGATCCTGCACATACCCGGGTTCGATCTGGACGGCCGGGACATGCGCGTCACCCGGCAGGCCGTGCACCGCGTCCGCCGCACCGGCGCCACCTGCCGGGTCCGCCGCCACGCCCAGCTCACCGACCGGGAGACGGAGGAGATCGTCGCGAAGGCCGACGCCTGGCGGGACACCGAGACCGAGCGCGGCTTCTCCATGGCCCTGGACCGGCTCGGCGACGCCGCCGACGGCGACTGCCTGCTGGTGGAGGCCATCGGCGACGACGGCCGGCTCCTCGCGCTGCTCTCCTTCGTGCCGTGGGGCCGCGACGGCGTCTCCCTGGACCTGATGCGCCGTGACCGCGCCGCGCCCAACGGCGTGATGGAGTTCATGGTCACCGAACTCTGCGCGGCCGCCCCCAAACTGGGAGTGCACCGGATCTCCCTCAACTTCGCCGCCTTCCGCTCCGTCTTCGAGGAAGGCGCCCGCATCGGCGCCGGACCGGTCCTGCGGCTCTGGCGCCGGCTCCTGCTGTTCTTCTCCCGGTGGTGGCAACTGGAGGCCCTGTACCGCTCCAACGCCAAGTACCACCCGCAGTGGTATCCGCGCTTCATCTGCTACGGCGACGCCGCCTCCCTCGCCCGCATCGGCCTCGCCTCCGGCATCGCCGAAGGATTCGTCTCCGTACCGTCCTTGCGCAAACTCCGCCGGAAGGGGCACCCGAAGACCTGGCGGCGGCCCGCCACCACCGAGGGGCCGCCGTCCTCGACGGCGCTCGGCCTCGACGGAGGGGACGAGGCCGGAGCCGCCGCTCCGGACGCGGGCCTGCCCGACCAGGTCCGCGTCCGGCACCACACCCTCGACCGGCTGCGCGCCACCGGCACCGACCCGTACCCGGTCGGCACGCCCCGGCCCACGCACGCCCTCGCCGACGTCCCGCAGGGGCAGGACGTCACGGTCGCCGGCCGCGTCATGCTGGTCCGCGACTTCGGCGGCATCGTCTTCGCGGTACTGCGCGACTGGTCCGGGGACCACCAACTCGCCCTCACCCGCGACCACTGCGGGGCCGCCCTCCGCCGCTTCCGGGCCGACACCGACATCGGCGACCACATCACCGCCACCGGGCGCGCGGGACGCAGCGACAAGGGCGAGCCCACCGTCTTCGTACGCGCCTGGCAGCTCACCGGGAAGTGCCTGCACCCGCTGCCCGACAAGCGCCACGGCCTCACCGACCCCGAGGCCAGGGTCCGCCGCCGGCACCTCGACCTGCTCACGAGCCCCGACGCCCGCCGCGTGGTCCGCGCCCGCTCCGCGGCCGTACAGGCATTGCGCCAGGGCCTGCTGGACCGCGGCTACCTCGAGGTCGAGACTCCGATGCTCCAGCAGATCCACGGCGGCGCCAACGCCCGCCCCTTCACCACCCACATCAACGCCTACGACCTCGACCTGTACCTGCGCATCGCGCCCGAGCTGTACCTGAAGCGGCTGTGCGTGGGCGGCCTCGAGAAGGTGTTCGAACTGGGCCGCACCTTCCGCAACGAGGGCGTCTCCTACAAGCACAACCCCGAGTTCACGATGCTGGAGGCCTACCAGGCGCACGCCGACTACGATGTGATGCTCGACCTGACCCGGGAACTCATCCAGGGCGCCGCGACCGCCGCCTTCGGCGCCCCGGTCGCGCACAAGGGCGGCCACGAGTACGACATCTCCGGGGACTGGCCGGTCAGGACGGTGTACGGCGCGCTCTCCGAGACCCTGGACGAGGAGATCGGCCCCGGCACCGAACTCCTGCGGCTGCATCGGCTCTGCGACCGCGCCGGAGTGCCGTACACCGCCGACGACGGGCCGGGCGACGTCGTCCTGGAGATGTACGAGCGGCTCATCGAGGAACGCACCCTGCTGCCCACGTTCTACAAGGACTTCCCGACCGAGGTCTCCCCGCTCACCCGGCAGCACCGCAGCGACCCCCGGCTCGCCGAACGCTGGGACCTGGTCGCCTTCGGCACCGAACTGGGCACCGCCTACTCCGAGCTGACGGACCCCGTCGAACAGCGCCGCCGGCTCACCGCGCAGTCCCTGCTGGCCGCCGGGGGAGACCCCGAGGCGATGGAACTCGACGAGGACTTCCTGGACGCCCTCGAGTACGCGATGCCGCCCACCGGAGGCCTCGGCATGGGCGTCGACCGGCTCGTCATGTTCCTCACCGGCCTCACGATCCGCGAGACCCTGCCCTTCCCGCTGGTGCGCCACGGGCGGCGGCCCTCCTGAAGATCGTTCCCGGGTCGCCGGGCGTTGCGCCGTACGGGTGTATTACCGCCGCCGCAACGGTGTCGCTGTGGTGCGGCGGCGGGGTGCCGGGCGACTGATGAGTCATGCAGAAGGATCAGTTGTTCACACGGCGCCGCATGCTGCTCGCCGGGACCGCCGCGCTGGGCGCCGCGGGCACCGCGGGAATCGTCCTGGCCGGCGGTGGGGAGCCGGCCCGCACCGCCGCACCCGTCGCCGGTCCGCAGGCCCGCCAGCAGCTCAAGTCCTCGGCCTTCCGGCTCCAGCCGCTCACCGGATACGGCCCGCCGCGTGCGGCGCCGCGCAAGCCCAAGGTCCGGCACGAGCCCATCCTGCGCATCTCCGGACGCGGCCGGCAGATGATGCTCACGTTCGACGACGGCCCCAACCCGGCCTACACCCCGCACATCCTGGACACCCTCGCAAAGTACGACGTACGGGCGATGTTCTTCGTCTGCGGGGAATGCGTCGTGGACAACCGCGAACTGCTGGCCCGAATGGCCGACGAGGGGCACGTCGTCGGCAACCACACCTGGACGCACCCCCTGCTGACCAGCCTCAACCGCAAGGAGATCCGCTCCGAGATGGAGCGGACCAGCGATGTCATCGAGGACAGCTACGGCGAGCGCCCCCAGTGGTTCCGCGCGCCCTACGGCGCCTGGAACCGCGCCGCCTTCCAGATCGGTTCCGACCTGGGCATGGAGCCGATGGCTTGGACGGTCGACACGACCGACTGGGAGACACCCGGCACCGGCACCATCATCGAGCGGGTGAAGGACGGCGCCGCCCCCGGCGTCGTGGTGCTCTCCCACGACGCCGGGGGCGACCGTTCGCAGAGCGTCAAGGCGATCCGGGAGTACCTGCCCCATCTGCTCGACTCCGGTTACCACCTCACCGTTCCGCCCCGGCGCCTCACCTGAGGGGGCGTCCGCCCGCCCGGCGGCGGCTCACTCGACCGCGACCAGGCGGGCGAAGACGACGACGTTGCCGTCGTAGCCGTGCTGCTTGGTGAAACCGCCGCCGCAGGTGATCACCCGCAGCTCCGGGGAGCCCTTCGAGCCGTACACCCGGTTGCCGGGAAAGCTGCTCTTCGCGAAGACCTCCACGCCGTAGATCTCGAACACGGGGGTCTTCCCGTCCTGGCGCCGGACCTCGATCCGATTGCCCTTCTTCAGGGCCCCGAGCCCGTAGAACACGGCGGGGCCCTGCTGGTTGTCGACGTGCCCGACGATCACCGCGGTGCCCTTCTCCCCGGGGGACACGGCGCCGGTGAACCAGCCCGCCAGGTTGGGGTTCTCCGGCGGCGGGGCGCCGACCCAGCCCTGGGTGTCCAGGCCCACGGGCTGGACGGGAGCGTCGACGTGGATCGCCGGGATCCGGACCTGGTCGGCCGGGGAGAACGCCAGCGGGGTGACGGCGGCCGCCGCCGCGGCCGGGTCCTGCTCCGGCGTGGCACGGCTGTCCGCGGCCGCCGCCGACGCGGGCTGCGGCGGTCCGACGTCGAACTCACCCGAGCCATTGCGGATGAGCGCCAGACCGGTCAGCAGAACAAGCGCTATCACGCCCCAGGGGGCACGCTTGCGCCGCCGCTCCTCCTCTTCGGCCAGCTCGGCCAGCTCGGACGCAGACATTCGCCATCCCCTCTCGACGCGGCGGTCACCACGCCTTCGCGCATGGGAAAACGCTAAGTCCCGCGCGAGGGGCGGGCGACGGGGCGACGGGCGAACGGGTGGCCCGTCACCTCGCCGGTGCGCCATCCGAGTTGCAGCGGAAAGGATTTTTCTGATGGGCCGTGACCTGCATGAATATCTGGTTGTGTGGTTTTCCGTCGGCGTGTCCGATCACCAGAACGGACCATTCTCGATGTGCGGGCGTGTTCCGGGCGACTGAGGGTCTTGTCGGGAGGTGCTTTCTCGCCGATCGCCCGGGAACCGGACCCGGGGTGCCTCCCGCGGAGGATCACATGCGAAACCAACGTGCCCTGGGGGCCGCGTGCGCTGCGGTCGCCGTACTCGGGCTTGCCACCGCCCCCGTGGCCGTCGCGGACGGTGTGGGCAACGGGGGCGGCCCGTCGGACACCACCGGGACCGGGAACACCGGGGCGGTGGTGGTCCCTGGAAACGGAAACAACGGAGTCCTCCCGGGGAACGGGGTCTTCCCGGGGAACGGGCTCCTCCCGGGGAACGGGGTCTTCCCGGGGAACGGGTTCCTCCCGGGGAACGGGAACTTCCCCGGCAACGGCAACTTCCCAGGGAATGGGAACTTCCCCGGCAACGGCAACTTCCCAGGGAATGGCAACTTCAACGGCAGCCTGAACGGCAACTTCAACGGCAATTTCAGCGGCCACGTCAACGGCCGCATCGGTGATGGCCGGGGCAACTTCAACAACGGCAACGGCCCGTTCAACAACAACCCGTTCAACAACGGCAACAGGCCCTTCAACAACGGTCTCGGCAACAACAGCAACTTGAGCAACACCCCCTTCGGCAGCAACAACGCCGGCCAGGGCGACCCACGCCCCAACAGGTGGCCCTCCGGCGGCGTCAGGGCAGGCCTCGGTGGCAGCAGCTCCACCGGTGCCACCCCGACCGACATCGCCATCGGCGGCGGGCTGGTGGCCGCCGTCACGGTGTTCGGGGGCGGCACGTTCTGGCTGCGCCGCCGGCCCGGCAAGCGCGTCTGACCGGCCCCTGCTCCCGCCCCGCCGGAGCCCGGCCCCCGGACGGCCCCCTCCTCGCCCCGGTCCCGTCGGTGACCGGGGCGAAGTCCCGCGGTGGCCCCTTCCGGACGGGAGACCCTAGTTCCCGGCCCCCGGGATCAGGGTGAGGAACGGCTCGGCCGTCGCCGCGATACCCCGGCTGTAGGGGGCGTCGAAGTCCCAGATGAGGAAGAGCATGAAGGCGATGGTCGCGGAGAACAGCCCGGCCAGTACCAGCTCACGCGCGGTGCGCCGGATCTGCAGGGCGAAGACCATGCCGATGGTGATCACCGCCCCGCTGAGGAGACCCCACCACACCACGGGCGGCATGGTCGGGCCGGTCGAGTCGGCGCGCGCGTTGCGCGCCTGGTCGGCGGCGGCCATCTGGTCCAGCACCGGCTGGTACGCCTGCGCCTCGAAGTCGTTCGCGGGCTTGTAGTCGGTCACGTCGTGGCGGACCCGCGCCAGCAGCGCGCCGCCCCGCTCGGTGACCTGGCCGCGCTCGGTCATCGACCGCCACTCGGTGGTCACCACGTACCGGGCGTACGCGTCGACGTCGGTCCGGATGCGGTCGCGGACGTCCGGCGGGTAGACGCGGACCCGCTCGGAGATCTCGTGCAGCGCCTGGGCCTCGGCCTGCACATGGTCCTGGGCGGCGCTGCGCGCCTCCCACACGCCCGCGATGGCCAGGCCCAGGACGATCGCGTACACCACGCCGATCCACATCGTCATGTACTCGATGACGTCCGGGGTCTCACTGGGGTCCTCGTCCTCGGGAGCCCTCTTGTGCCGTACGAGCGTGATGACGACCACGACGGCACAGGCCCCCAGCATGGCGAGGACAAGAACAAGCCAATCCGACAACGGTGCCTCCAGAGGTGAGCGGCCGGCGCTTCAGCGCGGGCGCAGCGCCGCGACGGCGACGATCGCGGGCACGGTGATGAGCAGGACGTAGGTGACCGGTGAGGTGGGGGAGGGGGCTGTGTGGCGGGCCGGCCGCGGGCGGTACGCCGGGTAGCTCACCGGCGTCGCGGAGGGCCGTGGGGCGGGCTCGGCGGACGGGGTGGGCCGCGGCGCCGGTGGCGGGGCGGGCGGGGGAGTGGGCCTGAACCTGGGCGGGGGTGCGGGCACCGCCGGGGCGGGCCCGGCGGGCGGCCGCGGCTTCGGCGGAGGCTTGGGCACCGGTGTCGGCGTCGGTGTGGGCGTGGGCTGGGGCGGAGGGGTCGGCGTAGGTGTGGGTGTGGGCGTGGGCGTGGGCGTGGGCGTCGGAGTGGGGGTCGGCGGGCATGGGGGCGTCGGTTCCGGGCACGGCGGGACGGCGGGCCAGTGGCCGCCGCTTCCCGCCACGGCCACCGCCACCGTGCCGTCCGGGCCCGCCGAGGCGTACGCACAGGCGTCGGCCGACGCCGTCCCGGCCGGGCAGCCCACCAGGGTCCAGGTCAGTGCCACCAGGGCCAACACCCGTGTGACGGGCGCGCATCGGGTCGCTTCGGGTCCTTGCACGACGAAGATCATGAGGCGCGGAGCGGGACCGTAGTCCGCAGTGCCCGGGGATTGATCCGAAGGGATGACAAAACACCATCAATGGTTTGACGGGATGAAACGCCTCGACTGGCTGGTTCGAGCGGCTTCGCGTCCCCCGCTCCGGGGCCCTCGTCACAGGTAGCGAAAAGAATTTCGCGCCCGGGTTGAACACTCCCGCCCCTTCGCCGCGTACCCATGGCCGTGCGGCGGCGCAGCAGAGCGCTGCAATATCCAGGCGAATTATGGGAGTTGACGATGAGGACCTCCTGGCGGACCGCCTCACTGGTGGCTATGGCCGCTTCGGTGCTGGCACTGACGACGGCGTGCGGTCAGGACAACACCACGACCCCCGCGTCGGCGGCCCAGAACGTGGGCGCCACGGCGGCGGCGGGCGACTACGGCAGCCCGGCCGGCACGGGCGCGGGCAACGGGTACGGTGCCGACGGCAATCAGAGCTCCGGTTCCCCGAGCCCGGCGGCCCCCGCGGGCAAGCTGACCGTGGCCGCCAACCCCGATCTGGGGAATGTGCTGACGGACGGATCCGGCCTCACCCTCTACCGGTTCGACAAGGACACCGCCAACCCGCCCAAGTCGAACTGCGCCGGCGACTGCGCCACCACGTGGCCGCCGGTGCCCGCGGACGACGCCACCGCCGGCGCCGGGATCGACAAGGCGCTGCTGGGCGAGGTCACCCGGGCCGACGGCAGCAAGCAGCTCACCGTGGGCGGCTGGCCCGCTTACCGCTACGCCAAGGACGTCAACTCCGGGGACGTCAACGGCCAAGGTGTCGGCGGCAAGTGGTTCGCCCTCGCCCCCGACGGCAAGAAGGTCAAGGTGTCCGACCTGCCCGGTCTGTCCGTGCGCAAGGACCCCAAGCTGGGCGATGTCGTCGTGGACAAGAACGGCATGACGGTCTACCGCTTCCTGAAGGACCAGGCCTGGCCGAAGTCCGTCTCGAACTGCACCGGCGCCTGCCTGGAGAAGTGGCCGGCCGTCGGCCCGGTGAAGGCCGACGACACCGAGGGCGTGAAGAAGAAGGGGCTCATGCCCTTCACCCGGCCCGACGGCGTCAAGCAGATGTCGGTCAACTGCTGGCCCATCTACACCTTCTCCGGTGACAAGGCCCCCGGAGACACCAACGGTCAGGGCGTGGGCGGCACGTGGTACGCCGTCTCGCCCGACGGCAAGCCGGTCGGCGCGCCGGGCAAGTAAAGGATCACCTCCCCAGGGTCGATCGCCCCGCCCACCGGCGCCTGACCGAAGGTCCGTCCCCTCCGCACCGCACGGAGGGGGCGGACCGTTCGTATGCCGTACGAATCACCGGAGCCGGCCGGAGCGTCGTGACACAGCGGGGTCGCACGGGCACTTGCCGCAGGCAGTGACCGGGAACGGATGGTCAATTTCCGGTTCGGCTCGCTCCGTTGGCGGGCGATCAGTAGCCTCTGCTCGAACACCGGATCGCCTTCCCCGTCAGCCACCCCTGGGAGAGATACATGGAGCGTCCCGCCTGGGCACCCCGGAGCATCGACATCTCGGTGCCGAGCGTTTCGCGTATCTACGACTTCTACCTGGGTGGATCGCACAACTTCGAGGTCGACCGGGAAGCGGCCCGCAGGGCGATGGAGTTCATGCCGGGCCTGCCGAAGACCATGCAGGCCAACAGGGCGTTCATGCGCCGCGCGGTGCGCTTCGCGGCGGGCGAGGGCATCACCCAGTTCCTGGACATCGGTTCCGGCATCCCGACCTACGGCAACGTCCACGAGGTGGCCCGGTCGGCGGCGCCGGGCGCCCGGGTGATGTACGTCGACCACGACCCGGTCGCGGTGGCGCACAGCCGAGCCGTGCTTCAGGGCGACGACGGCACGGACGTGATCGCCGCCGACCTGCGCAAGCCCCGGGAAATCCTCACGAGCCCCCAACTGAGCCGTCTCATCGACCTGAATCGGCCAGTGGCGCTGCTTCTCGTTGCGATACTTCACTTCGTGGAAGACGTGGACGACCCCTACGACGCGGTGGCAGAGCTGCGCGAGGCACTCGCGCCCGGCAGCCTGCTCATCCTCACCCATGCGTCGTACGAGGGAATCCCCCTGACGGCGGAGCGGGCCGAGGGCACGGTGGACGTGTACAGGGACATTCGCAACCCGCTGATCATGCGCTCGCCGGACGACATCGCGCGGTTCTTCGAGGGGTACGACATGGTGGAACCCGGAGTGGTGCCGATGCCGCTGTGGCGGCCGGAGTCGGCGCCCGAGGACGAGGACCCCTATGCCTTCTCCGGGTTCGCCGGCGTGGGGCGCAAGGCGTGAGCGCGGAGCCGGACGGGCCGGAGGACAGACTGCGCCGGTTCGCGACGATCTGGAGCCGGGCGGTCTTCCCGGTCACCTCCACCTCGCTGACCCGCGCCGAGTTCGAGCAGCGGCTCCTGCCTCTCGCGGGCCGGCTGCGCGACCTGCTGCACACCCGCGGCTTCGCCGCCGAGGAGGCGAAGGCCGTCGGCTCCGCGCTGGTCGCGGCGCACTGCACCGACCCCGAGGCGCTCGCCCGCACCCTGGACTGCGTCGACGCCTATCTGGTGCTCTACTGCGGCGACGACAGCCCGCAGGACGAACTGCGCGCGCGCTCCTCGCGGTTGCAGCACGCGATGGCCGCCGGATACGCGCAGGCGCTGCGCCAGCGCACCCTCGCCGAACAGGAGGCCATCGCCCAGGCCGCGCTGCGGGCCCAAGGCGTGGTGGCGCAGGCGCTGCACGCGAGCGAGGCCCGGTTCCGGGCCGTGTTCGAGGGCGCGGCCATAGGAATCGGCATCGCCGACCTGGACGGCAACATCCTCCAGGTCAACAAGGCGCTGTTGCGCATGTTCGGCCTCACCGAACCGGGCCTGCGCGGCCGCCGGGTGCTGGAGTGGGCCCACCCGGAGGACGCGCCGCAGACTTGGAGGCTCTACGAGGAGCTGGTCCGCGGCGAGCGCGAGCACTACCACGTCGAGAAGGCCTTCAACCGCCCCGACGGCACGGCGCTGTGGACCAATCTGACGGTCTCCCTGCTCCGGGACGCCGACGGCGAGCCGCAGTACCAGCTCGCCCTCATGGAGGACACCACCGAACGCCGCCTGCTCAACCTGCGGCTGCGCTACGAGGCCACGCACGACGCCCTCACCGGCCTGCCCAACCGCACGCTGTTCTTCGAGCGCCTGGAGAAGGCCCTCGGCGCGGGCGAGGGCCAGCGCTTCGGCCTGTGCTACCTCGACCTGGACGGCTTCAAGACCATCAACGACAGCCTCGGCCACGCGGCCGGCGACCGGCTGCTGGTGGAGGTCGCCGACCGGCTCCAGTCCTGCGCCACCGCGCCCGGCGAGATGGTCGCCCGGCTCGGCGGCGACGAGTTCGTGGCGCTGACCACCGGCACGGACACCGAGCGCGAGGTCGACGAACTCGCCGAGCGCATCATGAGCGCGCTGGTCACCCCCATCAGCATCGACGGCCGGGACCTCCTGGTGCGCGGCAGCCTCGGCATCGTGGAGGGCCCGGCGGGTGAGCGCACCGCGGCGGAGGTGCTGCGCAGCGCGGACATCACCATGTACCGGGCCAAGTCGGCGGGCGGCAACCGCTCCGAGCTGGCCGACCCGGAGGCGGACGCCCGCGCCATCACCCGCCACGGCCTCACCACCGCCCTGCCGACGGCCCTGGAGCGCGGCGAGTTCTTCATCGAGTACCAGCCGCTGGTCCACCTCGGCGACGGCAGTGTCCGCGGCGCCGAGGCCCTGGTCCGCTGGCTGCACCCGCAGCACGGCGTGCTCGGCCCCGACCGGTTCATCCCGCTCGCCGAGCACACCGGCCTGATCGTGCCGCTCGGCCGCTGGGTCCTGGAGCAGTCCATCCGCCAGGCCCGCGAATGGCGCGAACGGTACGCCGGCCAGGACGCCGCGGGCCCGCTGCGCATCAACGTCAACCTCTCCCCGTGCCAGCTCGGCCATCCCGGCCTGGTCCAGGACACGGTCGACATCCTCGAACGCGCGGGCGTCACCCCGGACGCCCTCTGCCTGGAGGTCACCGAGTCGGCCCTCATCGGCGCCGACGACGACCTGCTCAAACCGCTGCGCCGGCTCGCCGAGATGGGCGTCGACATCGCCCTGGACGACTTCGGCACCGGCTACTCCAACCTCGCCAACCTGCGCCGGCTGCCGGTGAGCGTCCTGAAACTGGACCGCTCCTTCACCCGGGGCATGCAGCAGTTCCCGGCCGACCCGGTCGACCTGAAGATCGTCGAGGGCATCGTCTCCCTGGCGCACAGCCTCGACCTCGCGGTCACGGTCGAGGGCGTGGAGACCGGCGCCCAGGCCGAGCAACTGCGCATCCTGGGCTGCGACACGGCCCAGGGCTGGTACTACGCCAGGCCGGGCCCGCCGGAGAGGCTGCACGAACTGGCACTCGTGGACGCGACCGGCTGACGGCCGTCCCGACCCGCTGGGCGGCCCATCCGCTCTCCGGCGCCTGAGCACCAGCGCCCCCACTGCTTCAACGCTCACCGCTCCAGCAGCATCCGCTGGAGCTCCCGGGCCGCCCGGGGCGGGGCGACGTCGCTGCGGTGGGCAAGCGCGATGGTCCGGTGCAGGCCCGGACGGGCCAGCGGGGTGACCCGCAGCCCCCGTCCGGCCCGGGTGGCGACCATCCGGGGCACCACGGCCACCCCCAGCCCGGCCCGCACGAATCCCAGCACCGCGTCCATCTCGCCGCCCTCCACGGCGAAGTCCGGCTCGAAACCGGCGGAGCGGCACGCCGCGACGGTCAGCTCCCGCAGGTCGTACCCGTGCCGGAACATCACCAGCCGCTCGCCCTCCAGACCGGCGATGTCGACGACCCGCGCGCCCCGGCCGGGCGGCCGCGCGTCCGGCGAGGACACCACCACCAGGTCCTCCCGCAGCAGCTCCACCGTGGTCAGGGCGGGCGACGGCGTGGGCAGCGGCAGCACGACCAGGGCGAGATCCAGGGCGCCACGGGCGAGCTGCCGCACCAGGTCGTGCGAGCCGCCCTCCTCGATCAGCAGCTGAATCCCCGGGTACCGGTCGTGAAAGGCGCGCAGCACGTCCGGCAGCAGTCCGGTGCACAGGCTCGGCGTCGCGCCCAGCCGCACCCGTCCCCGGCGCAGCTGCACCAGCTCCTGCACCTCGTGCCGGGCCGTGTCCGCGTCGGCGAGGATCCGCCGGGCCAGCGGCAGCAGTGCCTCACCGGCGTCGGTCAGCGTGATGTTGCCCCGGGCGCGCAGGAACAGGTCCGCGCCCAGCTCCCGCTCCAGCGCCTTGATCTGCTGGGACAGCGACGGCTGGGCGACGTGGACCAGCTCGGCGGCCCGGGTGAAGTGCCGGGTCTCGGCGACCGCCACGAAGTACTGGAGCTGCTGGAACTGCATGGCTCCAGGATAGCTGTTGCCTATGGAATCAAACCGGACCATGTCTTGGACCGATCGGCTCCTTCGGCCCTAGCGTTTCGGAACATGGCTCTGGCAACGCGGACGGACCGACGGCCGTCCATGGCGCGCACGATGTGGGACAGCACGGTCGGCAAGAAGACGGTCATGGCCGTCAGCGGTCTGATCATGCTGCTCTACCTGGTCGCGCACATGATCGGCAACCTGAAGATCTACTTCGGGGCGGGCGAGTTCAACCACTACGCCCACTGGCTGCGCACCGTCGGCGAACCCTTCATGCACTACGAGTGGACGCTCTGGCTCGTCCGCGTCGTCCTGGTCGTCGCCGTGGCCGCCCACGCCACCTCCGCCTACCAGCTCAGCCGCCGGGACATCAAGGCGCGGCCCGTGAAGTACGCGCACAGCAGGCCGCGGGCCAGTTACGCCACCCGCACGATGCGCTGGGGCGGGATCATCCTCGGCCTGTTCATCGTCTGGCACCTGCTGGACCTAACCACCGGCACCGTGCACTCCGGCGGCTTCCAGCAGGGGCACCCGTACCAGAACGTCGTGGACACCTTCTCCACCTGGTACGGCGACGTCGTCTACATCGTCGCGATGCTCGCGCTCGGCCTGCACATCCGGCACGGCTTCTGGAGTGCGGCCCAGACCCTCGGCGTCGGCAGCCGCTCCCGCGACCGCGCCCTGAAGACCCTCGCGAACGTCCTCGCGCTGCTGCTCACGGCCGGCTTCATCGCCGTACCCGTGGGCGTGATGACCGGAGTGGTGAGCTGATCATGACCTCGTACACCGACTACACGACCGGCGAACCGGCCGTAGACACCAAGGCGCCCGCCGGCCCGATCCACGAGCGCTGGGACAAGCGCCGCTTCGAGGCCAAGCTGGTCAACCCCGCCAACCGGCGCAAGCACACGGTCATCGTCGTGGGCACCGGTCTGGCCGGCGGCTCCGCGGGCGCCACCCTCGCCGAACAGGGCTACCACGTCGTCCAGTTCTGCTACCAGGACTCTCCGCGCCGCGCCCACTCCATCGCCGCGCAGGGCGGCATCAACGCGGCGAAGAACTACCGCAACGACGGCGACTCGGTCCACCGCCTGTTCTACGACACCGTCAAGGGCGGCGACTTCCGGGCCCGCGAGTCCAACGTGCACCGCCTCGCCCAGGTCTCCGTCGAGATCATCGACCAGTGCGTGGCCCAGGGGGTGCCGTTCGCCCGCGAGTACGGCGGCCTGCTGGACACCCGCTCGTTCGGCGGCGTGCAGGTGTCCCGGACGTTCTACGCCCGCGGCCAGACGGGCCAGCAACTGCTGCTGGGCGCCTACCAGGCGCTGTCCCGGCAGATCGCGGCCGGGAACGTGGAGATGCATCCGCGCACCGAGATGCTCGACCTGATCGTCGTCGACGGGCGGGCCCGGGGCATCGTCGCCCGGGACCTGATCACCGGGAAGATCTCCACGTACTTCGCGGACGCCGTCGTCCTGGCGAGCGGCGGCTACGGCAACGTCTTCTACCTGTCGACGAACGCCATGAACTCCAACGCCACCGCGGTCTGGCGGGCCCACCGGCGCGGCGCCCACTTCGCCAACCCCTGCTTCACTCAGATCCACCCCACCTGCATCCCGCGCACCGGCGACCACCAGTCCAAGCTGACGCTGATGAGCGAGTCGCTGCGCAACGACGGCCGGATCTGGGTGCCGAAGGCCAAGGGCGACGACCGTCCTCCGAACCGGATCCCCGAGGACGAGCGCGACTACTACCTGGAGCGCATCTACCCGTCCTTCGGCAATCTGGTCCCGCGCGACATCGCCTCCCGCGCCGCGAAGAACGTCTGCGACGAGGGCCGCGGCGTCGGCCCCGGCGGACAGGGCGTGTACCTCGACTTCGCCGACGCCATCGAGCGCATGGGCCGGGCGGCGGTCGAGGCCAAGTACGGCAACCTCTTCGACATGTACCAGCGGATCACCGACGAGGATCCGTACGAGGTGCCGATGCGCATCTACCCCGCCGTGCACTACACGATGGGCGGCCTCTGGGTCGACTACGACCTGCAGACCACCGTCCCCGGCCTGTTCGCCGTCGGCGAGGCCAACTTCTCCGACCACGGAGCCAACCGGCTCGGCGCCTCGGCGCTGATGCAGGGCCTGGCCGACGGCTACTTCGTGCTCCCGGCCACCATCAACGACTACCTGGCGCGCAACCCGCACCAGGACCCGGTGACCGGCGAACACCCCGTGGTGCAGGAGGTGCTGGCCGAGACGGAGGACCGGCTCAACCTGCTCCTCGCCGTCGACGGCGACCGCACCCCCGACTCCTTCCACCGCGAACTCGGCGAACTGATGTGGGAGTTCTGCGGAATGGCGCGCACCGACTCCGGTCTGCGCAAGGCCCTGGAACGCATCCCGCAGATCCGTGACGAGTTCTGGCGGCGCATCAAGGTGCCCGGCACAGGCGAGGAGTTCAACCAGTCGCTGGAGAAGGCCAACCGGATCGTCGACTACCTGGAGCTCGCCGAGCTGATGTGCCTCGACGCGCTGCACCGCGCCGAGTCCTGCGGCGGCCACTTCCGTGAGGAGTCGCAGACCGCCGACGGCGAAGCGGCGCGCAGGGACGACGAGTTCGGCTACGCGGCCGCCTGGGAGTTCACGGGCACCGGCTCGGCTCCCGTCCTGCACAAGGAAGACCTGGTCTTCGAATACGTCCACCCCACCCAGCGGAGCTACGCATGAAGCTCATCCTGCGCGTCTGGCGGCAGGCGAACGCCGACGCCGACGGCGCGATGTCCACGTACGAGGTGGACGGCATCTCCCCGGACATGTCCTTCCTGGAGATGCTCGACACCCTCAACGAGGAGCTCATCCTCAAGGGCGAGGACCCGGTCGCCTTCGACCACGACTGCCGCGAGGGCATCTGCGGCGCGTGCTCGCTCGTCATCAACGGCGACGCGCACGGCCCGGAGCGCACCACCACCTGCCAGCTCCACATGCGGTCCTTCAAGGACGGCGACGTGATCGACATCGAGCCCTGGCGGGCCTCGGCCTTCCCGGTGATCAAGGACCTGGTCGTCGACCGGTCCGCGTTCGACCGGATCATCCAGGCCGGCGGCTACGTCACGGCACCCACGGGCTCGGCGCCGGAGGCCCACGCCACCCCGGTGCCCAAGCCGGACGCCGACCTCGCCTTCGAGCACGCGGAGTGCATCGGCTGCGGGGCCTGCGTGGCCGCGTGCCCCAACGGCGCGGCGATGCTGTTCACCTCCGCCAAGGTCAACCACCTGGGCGTCCTGCCGCAGGGCGCGCCCGAGCGGGAGACCCGGGTGCTGGACATGGTGGCCCAGATGGACGCCGAGGGCTTCGGCGGCTGCACGCTCACCGGTGAGTGCGCGACGGCCTGCCCGAAGGGCATTCCGCTGATGTCCATCACCGGCATGAACAAGGAGTGGCTGCGCGCCACCCGCAGGGCGGCCAAGCGGTAGCGCGCACCACGGGACGTTCGCCGCACAGGGGCGGACGGGCGGGGCCGGGGACGGTGCTCATCCCGGCCCCGTCTGGCTTTCCCGGCCGGACGCTCCACCGCGCCGTTCAGCAACCCCACACCCGCGCTCCCGCCACCGGTCACACACACGCCAACCGGCATCGGAAGAACAGGAGCGGCAGCCCGGAACGCCGGACTGCCCTGCTGCCGACCCGGCCCGTGACCAGGGAGTGAGCCATGACCGGCGTCACCACGCTCGACCGTCCTTCGCAGCCCGCGGCCCCCACCCGCTACACCGTCACCCTCGCCCGCGACGAGGACGACGTCCGCGCCGCCCAGCGGCTGCGGCACGAGGTGTTCGCCGGGGAGCTCGGCGCCCTGCTGACCAGCCCGCAACCGGACCTCGACGTCGACCCGTTCGACGCGTACTGCGACCACCTGCTCGTCAACGACACGGTCACCGGCCAGGTCGTCGGCACCTACCGGCTGCTGCCGCCGGAACGGGCCGCGGTCGCCGGACGGCTTTACTCCGAGGGCGAGTTCGACCTGACCGCGCTCGACGGACTGCGGCCCGGGCTGGTGGAGGTCGGCCGCTCCTGCGTGCACCCCGACCACCGCGACGGCACGGTCATCGGCCTGATCTGGGCCGGGATAGCCCGCTACATGGTCGACCGGGGCCACGAGTGGCTGGCGGGCTGCTGCTCCGTACCGCTCGCCGACGGCGGCACGCAGGCCGCCGCCACCTGGGAGCGGGTGCGCGCCAAGCACCTGGCGCCCGAGGAGTACCGGGTACGCCCGCTGCTGCCGTGGGTGCCGGCCGCCGCGGCGCCGGCCGGCCGCGGCGAACTGCCCGCCCTGCTGCGCGGCTACCTCCGGCTCGGCGCCTGGGTGTGCGGTGAGCCCGCGGACGACCCGGACTTCGGGGTCGCCGATCTGTACGTGCTGCTGTCGATGCGCCGGGTCAATCCGCGATACCTGCGGCACTTCCTCTCTCTCGTGCCGGCCTGATGAGCGCCTGGCTGCCCACCGCGCCCTGCACCCCGGCCGCCTGCCTGGAGCCGGCCGGGCCCACCGTGGCCGCGCCCCGGGCCGTCCTGCGGCTCGCCGCGCTCGCCGCCCTGCTGCTCGCGGGGATCGCGCTGTCCCCGCTCGGCGGCCGGTTCCCGGCCTGCTGGGTCAGGAGCTGGTGCCGGGCGGTCGTACGGGCCGCGGGCGTCCGGATCCGGCTCACCGGTTCCGCGCCCGCCGAGGGCGGCGTCCTCCTGGTCGCCAACCACATCTCCTGGCTGGACATCCCGCTGCTCGCGGCGGTGCGTCCGGCCCGGATGCTCGCCAAGTCCGAGATACGGCGGTGGCCCGTGGCGGGCCGGCTGGCCGCGCGGGGCGGGGCCCTGTTCATCGAGCGGGACCGGCTGCGCGCCCTGCCGGAGACCGTCGCCCGGATCGGCGCGGCACTGCGGGCCGGTGCGGCCGTCGCGGTGTTCCCGGAGGGCAGTACCTGGTGCGGCGGCGCCCGGGGACACTTCCGCCGGGCCGTCTTCCAGGCGGCGCTCGACGCCCGCGTGCCCGTGCAGCCGGTGCGCCTGAGCTATCGGGACGCCGGGGGAGGGGCGGCCACGGCGGCGGCGTTCGTCGGCGAGGACACCCTGTTCGCCTCGCTGTGGCGGGTGGCATCCGCGCGTGGCCTGGTCGCCGAGGTGGAGGTGCGCCCGCTCATCCCGGCCGGCCGTCACCACGACCGGCGGGCCCTCGCCAGGGCCGCCGAACCCCGGCCGGCCACCGGACCTCGGCCCTCCCTTCTTCAACCGCCTGCTCAGCACCTGACGTTCGGCCCTCGGCCGCTCAGCACCTGACACCCGGCGACCGGCCGCTCAGTGCCCCGTGTCCCCGCCCAGCGCCCGGGCCAGATGGGCGGCCGTCGCGCTGCCCTCGGTCCGGGCCACCTCGGCCGGGGTCCCGGACGCCACGACGCGCCCGCCCCGGTCGCCGCCGCCCGGCCCCAGGTCGATCACCCAGTCGGCGCCCGCGACGACCGTCATGTCGTGCTCGACCACGACCACCGTGTGGCCCGCGTCGACGAGCCCGTGCAGCCGGCCCATCAGCACCTCGACATCGGCCGGGTGCAGTCCGGTCGTCGGCTCGTCCAGCAGGTACAGGGTGTGGGCGCGGCGGCCGCGCTGCAGCTCGTTCGCCAGCTTGATCCGCTGGGCCTCTCCGCCGGACAGCTCAGTGGCCGGCTGCCCCAGGCGCAGATAGCCGAGCCCCACGTCGAGCAGCGTGCCGAGACTGCGGGCGGCGGCCGGGGTGTCCGCGAAGAAGTCCGCGGCGCTCTCCACCGTCAGGTCCAGCACCTCGGCGATGTTCCGCCCCCGGTAGTCCACTCGCAGCGTCTGCGGGTTGTAGCGGGCGCCCGCGCAGTCCGGGCAGGGCGCGTACGTGCTCGGCAGGAACAGCAGCTCGACACTGACGAACCCCTCGCCCTGGCAGGTCTCGCAGCGGCCGCCGGCCACGTTGAATGAGAACCGGCCCACCCCGTACCCGCGGGCCCGGGCCTCGTCGGTGGCCGCGAACACCTTCCGTACGACGTCGAACAGGCCCGTGTACGTGGCCAGGTTGGAGCGCGGAGTGCGCCCGATCGGCTTCTGGTCCACCCGGACGAGCCGGCCGACCGCGTCCTGTTCCTCCGTGAACTCGCCGACCAGTGTCGACTTCCCCGACCCCGACACACCGGTGACGGCGGTGAACGCGCCGAGCGGGAAGGCGGCCGTCACCCCGCGCAGGTTGTGCCGGGTCACCGGGCCCAGCGTCAGCCAGCCGCGGGGCTCGCGGACCGCACGCGCCGGACCGGGCGGCCCGGCGAACAGGTACCGGGCCGTCGCCGAGTCGGCCACCGGGGCGAGGCCCGCCACCGGGCCGCTGTACAGCACCCGCCCGCCGTGCTCACCCGCGCCGGGTCCCACGTCCACCAGCCAGTCGGCGCCCCGCACCACCTCCAGGTGATGCTCCACCACGAACACCGAGTTCCCGGCCGCCTTGAGCCGCTCCAGCACCGTGATCAGCGCCTCGGTGTCCGCCGGGTGCAGCCCGGCCGAGGGCTCGTCCAGCACGTACACCACCCCGAACAGCCCGGACCGGAGCTGGGTGGCCAGCCGGAGCCGCTGCAGCTCGCCCGCGGAGAGGGTGGGCGTGGCCCGGTCCAGGCTGAGGTAGCCGAGGCCCAGCTCGACCACCGGCGCGATCCGGGAGTTCAGGTCCTCGGTGAGCACGCGGGCGGTCTCGGTGCCGTCGTGCGGCAGCCCGCACAGGTCGGTCAGCGGCAGTGCCGCCAGTTCGGCGATGGTCCGGCCGGCGAAGGCCACCGCCAGCGCCTCGGGCCGCAGCCTGCTGCCCCCGCACGCCGGGCAGGGGGCGCTGGTCAGGAACCGCTCCGCCTTGGCCCGCAGGGTCGCGGACCTGGTGTCGGAGAACGTCTTCATGACGTACCGGCGGGCACTGGTGTACGTGCCCTGGTACGGCCGCTGGATCCGGTCGGCGTCCCGCACCGGGTGGACGGTGACGACCGGCTGCTCGTCGGTGAAGAGGATCCACTCCCGGTCCCCGGCGGGCAGCTCGCGCCAGGGCCGGTCGACGTCGTACCCGAGGGCGTCGAGGATGTCGCGCAGGTTCTTGCCCTGCCAGGCGCCCGGCCAGGCGGCGATCGCGCCCTCGCGGACGGACAGCGAGGGGTCGGGGACCAGCAGCTCCTCGGTGGTGCGGTGCACCCGGCCGAGGCCGTGGCACTCCGGGCAGGCGCCCGCCGCCGTGTTGGGCGAGAAGGCGTCGGAGTCGAGCCGCCCGGCGCCGGGCGGATACCGCCCGGCGCGCGAGAACAGCATGCGCAGCGAGTTGGAGAGGTTGGTGACTGTGCCCACGGAGGAGCGTGAGGACGGGGCCGAGCGGCGCTGCTGGAGCGAGACCGCCGGCGGCAGCCCCGTGATCTCGGCGACCCGGGGTGCCCCGACCTGGTGGATCAGTCGCCGTGCGTACGGCGCGACCGACTCGAAGTAGCGCCGCTGCGCCTCGGCATAGACGGTGCCGAACGCCAGGGACGACTTTCCCGAGCCGGACACGCCGGTGAACACGGCCAGCACGTCCCGGGGGATGTCCACGTCGACACCCTTGAGATTGTGCTCGCGGGCACCGCGGACGCGGACGTGGGGATCATGGGGGCTGTGCATCGGGGCGATGTTAGTCCGCCCCGTTCGTCAGGTCTGCGGGGGCCGGTCCTGAGGCTTGCCGAACTCGTCCCGCATCTTGTCCTGGGCGGTGTCGACCTGGGACTGGTACTTGTTCCCGGTCCGCTGGTCGATGTAGTCGCCGCCCTTGTCGACGCCCTTGCTGGCCGTGTCCTCGTGGCCCTTGAGCATCCCCTTGATCTTGTCCATGAAGGACATGTCGGCACTCCTTGTCGTCGAGGCTTCCTCCCCAAGCCTTACCGGCGCGGCCCGGTAACGCATCTCGGGGCGTCTTCACCCCATATCGTGCATACCTGAAGCATATATGCGATTTTGAGGCATATGTCTGCCCGTCGCGGAAAGGGCCGCCCATGAGCACCCCCGGTTTCGGTTTCGGACGCAGTCCGTTCGAGGAGTTCGACGGGCTGATGTCCCGCTTCTTCCCCGGGACCGGCGGGCCCGGCGGTCCGGCGGCGTCCGGCCGCCGGCCCCAGCGCGTCGACATCGGCAGCCTGCTGTCCGAGCGGGCACGGGACCTGGTGGCCGGAGCCAGGGACATCGCCGCCGCCGAGGGCAGCGACGAACTCGACGCCCGCCACCTGCTGGCCGCCGCCACCGAGCACGACTCCACCCGCCGGCTGCTCACCGCCGCGGGCGCCGACCCCGACCGAATTCGCGAACGGCTCGCCGCCCCCGCCGCGAGCGCGAAGAGCGAGCCCGCCACCCTGACCCCGGCCGCCAAGCGCGCCCTGCTCGACGCCTACCGCGTCTCCCGCGCTGAGGGAGCCTCCTACATCGGCCCCGAGCACCTGCTGCGCGCCCTCGCCGCCCACCCGGAGTCGGCGGCCGGGCAGGCCCTCGGCGAGGGCGGCTGGGAACCGGCCCGGGTGCCCGCCGAGAGCGCGGCCGAGCGCAAGGAGCCGAGCAGCACGCCCACCGTCGACGAGTACGGCCGGGACCTCACCGAGGACGCCCGCGACGGCCGCCTCGACCCGGTGATCGGACGGGACGAGGAGGTCGAGCAGACCATCGAGGTGCTCTCCCGGCGCAGCAAGAACAACCCGGTCCTGATCGGAGACCCCGGCGTCGGCAAGACCGCGGTGGTCGAGGGCATCGCGCAGCGCATCGTCGCCGGTGACGTGCCGAAGACCCTCGCCGGCAAGCGGCTGATCTCGCTGGACCTGGCCGGCATGGTGGCCGGTACCAAGTACCGGGGCGAGTTCGAGGAACGGCTGAAGAAGCTCCTCGGCGAGGTCGGCCGGCACAGCGACGAACTGGTGCTGTTCCTGGACGAGTTGCACACCGTCGTCGGAGCCGGCGGCGGGGGCGAGGGTGCCATGGACGCCGGCAACATGCTGAAACCGGCCTTGGCACGCGGGGAGTTGCACCTGATCGGCGCGACCACCGTGGACGAGTACCGCAGGCACATCGAGAAGGACGCCGCACTGGAACGCCGGTTCGCGCCCATCCTGGTCGGCGAGCCGAGCGTGGACGACACCATCGAGATCCTGCGCGGACTGCGCGACCGCTACGAGGCCCACCACCAGGTGCGCATCACCGACGAGGCGGTCGTCGCCGCGGCCGAGCTGTCCGACCGCTACATCACCTCCCGCTTCCTGCCCGACAAGGCCATCGACCTGATGGACCAGGCCGCCGCCCGGGTACGGCTGCGGGCCAGGACCTCGCTCGCGGACACCCGGGCGGCCGAGGACCGGCTCGCGGCACTGAACCGGGAGAAGGACCAGGCGGTCGCCGACGAGGAGTACGAGCGGGCCAGGGACCTGCACGACCGGATCAAGGAGACCGAGGCCGAGCTGGCCGACGCGAACAAGGCGGAGGAGCAGGCCCCGAAGGTCACCGCGGAGGACATCGCCCAGGTCGTCTCGCGCACCACCGGCATCCCGGTCGCCCAGCTCACCGAGGAGGAGCGGGAGCGGCTGATGAGGCTGGAGGAGCACCTGCACCAGCGGGTCGTCGGCCAGGACGAGGCGATCACCGCCGTCGCCCGCGCGGTACGGCGGGCCCGGGCCGGCATGAGCGACCCGAACCGGCCCGTCGGCAGCTTCCTGTTCCTCGGCCCGACCGGTGTCGGCAAGACCGAGCTGGCCCGCGCCCTCGCCACCGCCCTGTTCGGCGACGAGGGCCGCATGATCCGCCTCGACATGAGCGAGTTCCAGGAGCGGCACACCGTCTCCCGCCTGGTCGGCGCCCCGCCCGGATACGTAGGCCACGAGGAGGCCGGCCAGCTCACCGAGGCCGTGCGCAGGCAGCCGTACGCCGTGCTGCTCCTGGACGAGGTGGAGAAGGCGCACCCCGACGTCTTCAACACCCTGCTCCAGCTCCTGGACGACGGCCGGCTCACCGACTCCCAGGGCCGCACCGTCGACTTCAAGAACACCGTGGTCATCATGACGTCGAACATCGGCGCCGACCGCATCCTGGCCGCCGGCACCGAGGACGACGCCAAGGTGCGCGGGGCGGTCATGCCGGTGCTCCAGCAGCACTTCCGGCCCGAGTTCCTCAACCGCATCGACGAGATCATCGTCTTCCGCGGCCTGGAACGCACCGAGCTGCGCCAGGTCGTGGACCTGCTGCTGGAGCACACCCGGCGCCGGCTGCACGCCCAGGACGTCACCATGGAGGTCACCGACGCGGCCGCGGAGCAGCTGGCGAACCTCGGGCACCAGCCGGACTTCGGCGCCCGCCCGCTGCGCCGCACCATCCAGCGCGAGGTGGACGACCGCCTCGCCGACCTGCTGCTCTCCGGCGGTCTGACCGCGGGCGACCGGGCGGTGGTGGACGCGGCCGACGGGTCGGTGGTGATCCGCGCGGAACGCCCGGCCCCGGCGGGGGACTGAGCCCTCAGCGGCCGGGCGCGAACAGGGCGGCGAGCCGCCGGTAGGAGTCCAGCAGGGCGGCACGGTCGTACGTGCTGGTGGTGACGAGGACCTCGGCGGCGCCCGTCTCCTTCAGCACCGTCTCCAGCTCGTCGGCGACCTGGTCGGCGGTGCCGGCCAGGTGACCGGCGAGCGCCGACTCGTAGAGGTCCCGTTCCTTCGCGGTCATCACGCGCGCTTCGGTCTCCCCGGCCGGGGCCAGCGGCGGGAAGCTGCCGTGGGTCCGCGAGTACGCCGTGGCCCAGGCCTCCGGGACCAGCAGCCGCCGCGCCTCCTCGGCGGTCCCGGCGACCGCGACGGTCCCGGAGATCACGACGTGGGGCTCGGACGCCCAGGGCGAGGGTCGGAACAGCGAGCGGTACTCGTCGATGCCGCGCATCATCCGCTTGCGGCGCCGCAGGTCCCCGATGACCATCGGCAGCCCGGCGCGGGCCGCGATCCGCGCGCCCTCGCCCATGGCCAGTACGAACGGCGGGACCCGCAGCCCCTCGGCCGGGCGGGCGCGCACCCCGGTGGGGGAGGTCCCCGCGAACCAGCCGAGCAGTTCGCCGAGCTGAGCGGCGAAGTCCCCGGCGGCGTCCTTGTCCCGGCCGAGCGCCCGGCGGACCCCGTCCGTGAAGCCGACGGAACGGCCGAGCCCCATGTCGATCCGGCCCGGGAACAGCGCCTCCAGCACGCCGAACTGCTCCGCCACGACGAGGGGCCGGTGATTGGGCAGCATCACCCCGCCGGTGCCGACCCGGACGGTGCGCGTCGCGGCGGCCACCGCGGCGGCGAGCACGGTCGGCGCGGAGCCCGCGACGCCGGGCACGCCGTGGTGCTCCGACACCCAGAAACGGTGGTAGCCGAGCGCCTCCGCCTCCCGTGCCAGCGCGACGGTGTCCCGCAGCGCCTCGGCGGGCGGACGCCCCGCGCGGATGCGGGAGCGGTCGAGGACGGAGAACCTGGTCCGGGCGATCACTGCACTCACGCAGGGTTCAACACCGCCGGGGCGCCAGGATTCCCGGCCCGGCTCTCACCGTGCGGGTCTCACCGTCCCGTCCGGGCCCGCGCGCCCCGGGGGGCGCGGATCATCTGCAACTCCAGTGCGAGCGGCGGCTCGGCCGCACCGGGACCGCCCGCCCGCGCCCACTCGGCCACCTCGGCCGTGCAGTCGTCATCCAGGGCGAAGCCGATCCACACCGGCCCGCCACCGGCCCGCCGGCCCTCCGCCGACGGCCGCACGACCATGACGTTCGCCTGGTCGCACGGCCCGAGGCAGTCGCTCGTGCGCACCTCGAAGCCGCCCTCGGCGGCCGCGGCCCGCAACCGGTCGAGCTGACCGACCGGATCGGTGCCGGGCTGCTTGGCCGGATCGCCGCAGCAGCAGCCCCGGCAGACGACGACGGTGCAGGGGCGGGCGAAGAGGCGGGGCGAGGAAGGCATGGGAGAAGCATGCGGCCCTCGGTCCAAGGCAGTTGACGCCGGGGTGGCTAAGGTGACCGGGTGACAGACAGCAGCACGCGCCCGGTCGCCGTGTTCGACCTCGACAACACCCTGGCCGACACCGCCCACCGCCAGCACTTCCTGGAGGGCCGCCCGCGCGACTGGGACGCCTTCTTCGCCGCCGCGTCCGCGGACCCGCCGCTCGCCGAGGGTGTGACGCTCGCGCTGGAGACGGCTCGCCAGTGCGAGATCGTCTACCTCACCGGGCGGCCCGAGCGGTGCCGGCGCGACACCCTGGACTGGCTCGCGGCCCACGGGCTGCCCGAGGGCCGCGTGCACATGCGGAGCAACTCCGACCGCAGGCCCGCCCGGTTCACCAAGCTGGAGATCCTGCGCCGGCTCGCCAGGGACCGGCGGATCCGGGTCCTCGTCGACGACGACGAGCTGGTGTGCGACGACGCCGAGCGCGCCGGGTTCACCGTCGTGCGGGCCGGCTGGGCCGACCGGTCCGCGGCGCTGGAGGACGCCCAGGAGCGCGAGGGACGTACCTGAGGGACCGTGAGGGGGTCGCGGAAGGTCCTGATGGCTACTCGGCGCCGTCCTCGATGCGGAAGCCCACCTTCAGGCCCACCTGGTAGTGCTCGACCTGCCCGTTCTCGATCTGGCCGCGGACCTGGGTCACCTCGAACCAGTCGAGGTTGCGCAGGGTCTGGTCGGCGCGCGCGATGGCGTTGCGGATGGCCTGGTCGAGGCCCTCGTGCGAGGTGCCGACGATCTCGGTGACCCGGTAGATGTGGTTCGACATACGGGGGGCTCCTCTCCGCCGTGAGGAGCCGCGCGGCGGCGTGCCTCACGTCCGGCGCGACCGGTGTGCCACGCCGTACTCCACCGTGCCGTATCCCCGCCCGGCGCGCGAGGCGTCGCCTCCGTACGCCCCGTAGCGCTTGACCTATGCATTGGTCCATACCAAAATCCAGCACACCCGTGCGAACGCGTGCGTTCGTCCCCCCACGTCGGGCCCCTTCCCCTGTCCGCAACCGCGCAGGCCAGACAGAACAGGACCCCTCGTGAGACGTCGTCTGCTCGCCCTCCTCTGCGTCACCGGCTCCCTCGTCAGCGCCTGCGGCGTCCTGCCCGGGCACGACCGGCAGACGGTCACCGTGTGGCTGATGAAGGACAGCGCCTCCGAGGACTTCCTGCGGCGCTTCACCGAGGACTTCGAACGCACCCACGACGACCTGCGGCTCGACATCCGCATCCAGGAGTGGACCGGCATCGTGGAGAAGGTCCGCAAGGCGCTGAGGGGCGACGCGCAGGACGGTCCCGACGTCATCGAGGTGGGCAACACCCAGGTCCCGCTCTACGTCGAGGACGGCCGGCTGACCGACCTGACCCTGGAGTCGATGCGCGACTGGGGCAAGGAGCACTGGCTGCCCGGCCTCGCCGAACCCGGTAAGGACGGCAACAACCAGTACGGCGTGCCCTGGTACGCGGCCAACCGGGTGGTCGTCTACCGCAAGGACCTCTTCGAGCGGGCCGGCATCACCTCCCCGCCGAAGACCCGCGACGAGTGGCTCGCCGACACCCGGAAGCTCGACTCGGGCGGAAACCAGGGCATCTACCTGGCCGGGCAGGACTGGTACACCCTCTCCGGCTTCATCTGGGACGAGGGCGGTGAACTCGCCGAGAAGAAGGACTACGAATGGCGGGGCACCCTGAACACCCCCGCCGCGCTGCGCGGCATGGACTTCTACCGCCGGCTCCAGGCGCTCGGCGAGGGGCCCGTGGACTCCGACGAGGAACACCCGCCCCAGGCCGGAGTGTTCGCGGGCGGCAAGGTCGCCCAGATCATCGCGGTGCCGGGGCTCGCCCAGTCGATCGTGCGGGAGAACCCCGGACTGAAGGGCAAGCTCGGCTTCTTCCCGGTGCCCGGCAGGACCGCCGCCCGGCCCGGTGTCGTCTTCACCGGCGGCTCCGACCTCGTCGTACCGCGCAACACCGGCGACCAGTTCGCCGCCACCGCGGTCGTCGGGGCGCTCACCGGCGCCAAGTGGGACACCGAACTCGCCCGCACCATGAACTACGTGCCCAACAAGACCACCCTGGTGGACGCGGTGGCCGGCGAGGAAGGGGTCGCCGCCATGGCGGCGGGCGCCGCGCACGGCAGGGCGACCCCCAACACCCCTCAGTGGGCCTCGGTCGAGGCCGACAACCCGATCAAGGGGTACATGACCCGGGTGCTCGGCGGGGCCGACCCGGCGAGCGAGGCCCGCCGGGCCGACCGCGGGATCACCGAGGCCCTGGCCGACAACCTGGGCTGACCTACCGCACCACGCTCAGCGACAGCGCGAACCGGTCCTCGGCATCCGTCCACCAGTGGGTCAGCTCGAGACCGGTGGCCGCGAGCTCCGCGGCGATGCCGTCCCGGCGGAACTTCGCCGACACCTCGGTGCGCATCTCCTCGCCCGCCGCGAAGTCCACGGCCAGGTCCAGCGCGGGCACCTTGACGGTCTGCGCGGTCCGCGAGCGCAGCCGCATCTCGATCCACTCCTGTTCCCGGTCCCACACGGCCACGTGCTCGAAGGCGTCCGGCTCGAAGTCCGCGCCCAGTTCACGGTTGACGACCGCCAGGACGTTCTTGTTGAACGCGGCCGTCACCCCGGCCGCGTCGTCGTACGCCCGTACCAGCACCCGCTCGTCCTTGACCAGGTCCGTGCCGAGCAGCAGACCGTCGCCCGGGGCGAGCATGGAGCGGACGAGCGCGAGGAACTTCGCCCTCTCGGCGGGCAGCAGGTTGCCGATCGTGCCGCCGAGGAAGGCCACGAGCCGGGGGCCGGGTGTCCGGGGCAGTTCCAGCGGGGCGGTGAAGTCGGCGATCAGCGCGTGCACGTCGAGTCCGGGCCGCTCCGCGATGAGCGCCTGCCCGGCCTGGGTGAGGGCGCTCTCGCTGACGTCGACCGGGACGTACGCCTCCAGCGAGGTGAGCGCGTCGATGAGGTAGCGGGTCTTCTCCGATGAACCGGAGCCCAGTTCGACCAGGGTGCGGGCGCGGCTCGCGGCGGCGATCTCACCGCTGCGGGCGACGAGGATCTCGCGCTCCGCACGTGTGGGGTAGTACTCGGGCAGATCGGTGATCCGCTCGAACAGCTCGCTGCCCAGGGCGTCGTAGAACCACTTCGGGGGCAGCGTCTTGGGGGTGACGGTGAGGCCGTGCCGGACGTCGGCGCGCAGCGCGGCGCCGGTCGCGTCCTCGGGGAGTGTGCGGGTGACGTGCAGGGGACTCAACGGCAGGGCTCCTTCAGGGATGACGCCGGATCCTCGAGTGGGGCGAGGAGCACGCCGGCGCGGCTCGCGGTGAGCACGGTGCGGTCGGGGACCTCCCGCCAGAGCGGGTCGTCGTCGTACGGCTCCGACGCGACGACCGTGCCCTGGCCGGGCTCCGTGCGGTACCAGAGGCTGTCGCCCCAGGCGGTGGCGGCGATGGTCTCGCCGTCGGTGAGCAGCAGATTGAGGCGGGACGCGGGTGCCGCCGCGGCGAACCGGCGGACGGTGTCACCAAGGGCCTCCGCGGGGTCGTCGCCGGAGCGCAGCCGGTGCAGGACCAGCGCCCAGACGAACGCCGAGTCGGTGCGCGCCTGGAGCGAAAGCAGCTCGACCGGGGGCAGCCCGGACACCAGGTGCGCGGCCGAGTCGGGCCAGCCGGCGATCGCGCCGTTGTGGCTGAACAGCCAGCGTCCGGCGGCGAAGGGCGCGGCCGCCGCCTCGGCGTCCGCGCCCGCGAGGGTGGCGTCGCGCACAGCGGCGAGCACCGCGCCGGCGCGCACCACCCGGGCCAGGTCGGCGAAGGACAGGTCCGCCCAGATCGGCCCGGCCCGCCGGTAGCGGGCCGGGGCGGGATCGTCCGGGGCGTACCAGCCCACCCCGAAGCCGTCGGCGTTGACCGTGCCGTACCGCTGCCGGCGCGGCTCCCACGACTGCCGGTACAGGCTGTGCGGGGGCTCCACCAGGAGTCGTCCGAGCGGCTGTTCCGGCCCCAGGTAGGCCAGGTGACGGCACATCAGACGGCCTCCGGGCGGGCGGTGCGGAACCCGGAGAAGATCTGCCGCCGGATCGGGTAGTCCCAGTTGCGGAACGTGCCCCGGCAGGCGACCTTGTCCACGGCGAACGAGCCGCCGCGCAGCACCTTGTACTCGGCGCCGAAGAACACCTCCGAGTACTCCTTGTACGGGAACGCCGTGAAACCCGGGTAGGGCAGGAAGTCGCTCGACGTCCACTCCCAGACGTCACCGATCAACTGCCGCACCCCGAGCGGGGATTCGCCGTCCGGGTAGCTGCCGGCGGGGGCGGGCCGCAGGTGGCGCTGGCCCAGGTTGGCGTGCTCGGGGGCCGGGTCGGCGTCGCCCCACGGGTAGCGCCGGGAGCGGCCGGTGGCCGGGTCGAAGCGGGCGGCCTTCTCCCACTCCGCCTCGGTCGGCAGCCGGCGCCCGGCCCAGCGGGCGTAGGCGTCCGCCTCGTACCAGCACACGTGCAGCACCGGCTCGTCGTCCGGCACCGCCTCGGTGACGCCGAAGCGCCGCCGCAGCCACTGGCCGCCGTCCCGCCGCCAGAACAGCGGGGCGGTGAGGCCGTGCCGCCGGATGTGCGCCCAGCCCTCCGGGGTCCACCAGCGCTCGGTGCCGTAGCCGCCGTCCTCGATGAACGCCTGGTACGACGCGTTCGTGACCGGGGTCGTGTCGATCCAGAAGGGCGCCACGTCCACCGGGTGCGCCGGGCGCTCGTTGTCCAGCGCCCAGGGCTCGGCGGAGGTTCCCATGGTGAACGGGCCGCCGGGAACCAGGACCTCGGCCGGACCGGTCAACAGCGGGGCCGGCCCGGGATCCGGTGCGGTCAGGACCGCCGGGCCCGCGCGGAGCTGATGGGTGATCAGCATCGTCTCGTCGTGCTGCTGTTCGTGCTGCGCGATCATGCCGAAGGCGAAGCCGGCCTCGGTCAGCCGGCTGCCGTGGAAGTCCGCGGCCTCCAGCAGGTCGAGAGCCCGCCCGCGTACGTCGGACGCGTATCCGCGGGCCTCGGCGGGCGGCAGCAGCGGCAGTGAGGGGCGTTCGGCGCGCGAGTGCTCGAAGGCGTCGTACAGGCCGTCGATCTCGGGCCGCAGCGCCTCCCGGCCGCCGACCGCCCGCAGCAGCCACAGCTCCTCCTGGTTGCCGATGTGGGCGAGGTCCCACACCAGGGGCGACATCAGCGGCGAGTGCTGGGTGGTGAGGTCCGGTTCCTCGACGCAGTCCGTCAGCAGTTCGGTGCGGGCGCGGGCGGCGGTGAGCGAGGCGACCGCGCGCTCGCGCAGCGCCGCGGTGTCCGCCTCGGTGGCCGTGGCCTCGGTCTCGGGGGCGGTCATGTGCGGATGTCCTTCCTCCCGTGGGCCGCGCGGCGGTCGGTGCCGCGCAGACGGTCCAGCAGGTCGTCGGCCGGGCAGCGGCCCCGCGCGACATGGCGGTCCAGATACGCGGCGACGGCGTCCACGACCGCCGGCGCGGCGCCGAGCCGGGGCAGGGCCAGGAGCGCCGCCGAGAAACAGGCGACGGCGGCCTCGCGCAGCTCGGGATCGGTGAGCCCGTCCCGCGCCGCGTCGAGCCACAGCGGATTGTGCGGGGCCGGCAGGTTCATGGCCCGCTCGGCCAGCGGTTTGACCGCCTGGTGCGCGGACTCGGCGGCCTCGGGATCGTCGAACAGCGCCGCGGTCACCGCGAGCGGCACGATCCAGCCGTCGTCGCCCGGCTGCGCGTCGATCATGCGCAGCTCCAGGTGGCCGCGCGGCCGGACCGGCGGGAACAGCGTGGTCAGGTGGTAGTCGAGATCCGCCCGGGTGGGCGGCCTGGGGTTCCGCGCACGGGTCCACTCACGGAAGGTGAGGCCCTCGGGGACCTCCCACGGGCCGCTGTCGCGGCGGACGCACATCACCGGGGAGTCCAGCACGTGCCGGGCCCAGGCGCCCCTTGGTTCCCCGTTCGGCGGGGGAGCGCCCGCGCGGCCCGCGCCGATCTCCGTCCAGTGCAGCTGCCGGGTGGACCGCCAGCCGGTGGGCCGCCGTCCGACCAGCGGGGAGTTGGCGAACGCGGCCACCAGGACCGCGCCGAGCTGGTGGGCCAGCCACCAGCGCTGTCCGAGGCCCATGACGCCCGGGTCGTCGTGCCCGGCGTCCACGCACACCTGGACGGAGGCCGAGGCGCACATCATGTGCCGGCCGGCCGTGCCGGTGCGGTCGAGACAGGCCTCCATGGCGTCGTAGCGCGGTTCGCGCAGGAACCGGCGGGGTGGGCGCCAGGGGTCGTGGCCGACGCCGAGGAGCCCGAGTCCGTCCTTCGCGAGGACGGCACGCACGGTCTTCAGATCGGCGGAGACGGTGTCCACGCACTCCATCAGGGAGGCGGCGGGCGGCGAACTCAGCTCCAGCTGGCCGCCGGGCTCGATCGTGAGGGGCGAGCGCAGCGGCACGGTCCGCAGGGTGGCGTAGGCCGCTTCGAGTCGTTCGGATGTGACCGGGAGCTGCGGCTGCCGCAGCTCTTTGACGAGCCATTCCACTTCGACCCCGACGGCGCGGGGCGGTCCTGTCTTGAAGCAGATGCCCCTGACCAGGGCCTCCACCTCGGCTTCGGTGACGGCGTCGCGGCGCTCCGTACAGTCGCCGCAATCGCTCTTCGAGTCGGACATGTCGGGATCCTCCTGAGATTCCACCATGCCACCGGTCCGGCCCACGCTGGGCCCGGACAGGCACCCGTCCACCCAAAACCCTTGAGCCGATTCGCACAAGGGTGCCCATCGGGACGTTCCGGATCGGTAACCTCCGTTCCCTTCCTGGTTCCCCGGCCGTTCCGGGCCCGGGAAACTCCGTTGCACCGCATCCCAGCATCACCCAGGATGCGTGCATGAGCACGACGGGGGAGACCGCGCGGGCCGCGGTCGCGGCGCCCACGGGGGTGGCGCCGTGAGCGCGCGCCTGCGCGGTCTGGCCGCGGAGACCGAACGGATCGTGGCGGCGGGCGCGTACCGCGCGCCCGACGGCCGGGAGGTGAGGCTGGCGGCCGCCGTCGAGGCCGCCCGGGCGGGCACCCGGCTGTACGGACCCGGGCCGGTGCCGGTGGCCGCGGCCGCCGACGCGGAGCCAGTCTTCGAGGTCACGGGGGAGAGCAGCACGGAGGCCGCCCGCCGACTGGCCGACGCGCCGGTCGCCGTTCTCAACTTCGCCTCGGCCCGCAATCCGGGCGGCGGTTACCTCAACGGCGCCCAGGCCCAGGAGGAGGCCCTGTGCCGCGCCTCGGCGCTGTACACCTGCCTGCTCGAGGCCCGCGCCTTCTACGACCACCACCGCACCCACCGCGATCCGTTCTACACCGATCGGGTGATTCACTCCCCGGCCGTCCCGGTGTTCCGCGACGACCGGGGCGCGACACTCGCGCGGCCGTACCTCGCCGGGTTCCTCACGGCGGCGGCTCCGAACGCGGGTGTCGTGCGGCGTACGGCCCCCGAGCGAGCCGGTGAACTCCCGGCCGCCCTCGCCCGGCGGGCCGAGCGGGTCCTGGAGACCGCCACCGCGCAGGGCTACCGGCGGCTGGTGCTCGGTGCCTGGGGCTGCGGCGTGTTCCGGAACGACCCGGCACAGGTCGCCGAGGCCTTCCGGGCGTTGCTCGGACCCGGTGGGCGGTTCGCGCGGACGTTCGAGCACGTGGTGTTCGGCATCCTGGACCGCACCCCGGGGGCACTCGTGCGGGAGGCCTTCGCGCGAAGGTTCCCGGAAGGCGCGCGCTCGCTCACCGGCCAGGGTCCGTCCGGCCCGGTCGCCGGTCAGACGCCGTAGGGACCGTCAGGTCCAGCCGTACCGCTCGTGCAGCCGCTGCCGGACGAGGTTGAAGCGCATCCGGTCCAGCGCGCACGCCTCCCGGCGCATGCCGTCCTCGTGCAGCCGCAGCACGCGGTCCACGTCCACCCACGAGTCACGGCCCGACCGGTCCCAGGGGCCGCTGCCGATCGCCACCCACTCGCGGTCGCCGTCGTGCCGCTTGCTGGACAACTGGACCGCGAGGAAGGTGCCCGCCGGCTCGCGGGCGACCACCAGTACCGGCCGGTCCTTGCCGCGGCCGTCGTTCTCCTCGAACGGCACCCAGGTCCACACGATCTCGCCCGGGTCGGGGTCGCCGTCGTGGGCGGGGGAGTACTCGGTACGCACCCGGCCGGCCCCGCGCGGGTCGGCCTCGGTGGTGGCGTGGGGGCCGAAGCGGCCCGGGACGTTCTCATCGGTAGGCGTGCTCACGGAGAGCACCCTAGGCCTGTCGTGAGCACGTCGGGAGCGCGGGGGCTGCGCCGGGCGGGCGGTCGCACGGGCCATGGCGAACGGGATCGCGCGGCGGGGCAGTTCCCGGCCCGGGCAGCGGTAGCGGGCACGACTGCCCGCGCCCGGCCTGTCAGGCGGGCGCGCCGCCACGCGACTGGATCTGCATGCCGGGCCGGCGGCGGTGCACGGTCAGGTAGGCGAGGCCCGAGGCGCCGGCGGTGATGCTGCGCGTGGAGCCGTGCGGCAGCCACAGCAGCGTTCCCTCGGCGAGCGGCTCGGGTTCGTCCCGGGTGCCCTTGCCGACCACGCCGTCCCCGGAGACGACCAGGACCAGCACGTCCAGGTTCGGCTCGGTGTGCGTGTCGACGCGCCCGCCCGGGGCGAGCCGGACGACATTGGCGTCGAGCTGGCGTCCGCCCTCGGCCAGCTTCCACAGCACCCCCGACGGGACCGGTGGGCCGGCGGCCAGGGCGCGGGCGTCGCACAGAACGCGCGGATCCGGCCCCGCGCTCCAGCCGGCCTCGGCGCCGGTCTCGGACGGCGGCGTCATGCGCACCCCTCGTTGTCTTCGGCTTCCACGGCCCACCCTACAATTACTCCACGTAGGTTTCGTGAAAAACGCGCAGGTGGAAGTGGGTGATCGGCCGTGACCGCACGACAGAGCCCGCGCCGCCGGGAGGTGCTGGAGGTGCTGCGGACCGCCCCGGCACCGCTCGGGGTGGCGGCGGTGGCCGAGCGGATGGGCGTCCACCCCAACACCGTGCGGTTCCACCTGGACGCGCTGGTCGCCGAGGGACTGGTCGAGAGCGGCACCGAGGCGCCCTCGGGGCCCGGCCGGCCCCGTACCTCCTACAGCGCGCGGCCCGGCATGGACCGCGGCGGCGTCCGGGAGTATCCGCTGCTGGCGCGCATGCTGCTCAGCCGCTGGGCGTCCGCCGACCCCGCCGAGGCGCGCACGGAGGCGGTGGAGACCGGCCGGGCCTGGGGCCGGTTCCTGGTGGACCCGCTGCCGCCCTTCGAGCCGCCGACCGCCGAGCGCTCGGCGGCCCGGCTCGTCGGCCTGCTGGACGGCATGGGCTTCGCCCCGCGGCCGGAGGGAGCGCCCGGACCGGACGGGCCGCCGGCCCGGATCCGGTTGCGGCACTGCCCCTTCCTGGAACTCGCCGAGGAGTACGGCCGGTTGGTGTGCCCGCTCCATCTCGGCCTGATGCAGGGCGCGTTGGCGGGGCTCGGCGCGCCGCTGACCGCCACCGGCCTGGAACCCTTCGCCGAACCCGACTCCTGCCTCGCCCACCTGGGCGGGGCGGCCGCCGCAGAGCAGAAAGAGGCAACCCCCCGATGAACACCGCGTCGGCCGCCACCGCGAGTGCGGTGGTGTTCGTCTGGCTCGGAATGGTGCTGGCTATCTCCTTTCTGGAGGCGCCGCTCAAGTTCCGCGCGCCGGGCGTGACCATACCCATCGGCCTGGGCATCGGCCGGCTCGTCTTCCGGGCCCTGAACGCCGTCGAGACCGCCCTCGCCGTCGTGGTGGTCGCCGCCGTCGCCGTGGGCGGCGCCGCGGCCGGGACCGTGGGACTGACCGCGGCCGCCGCCGTACTGCTCGCCGCCCAGCTCGTCGTCGTCCGGCCGCGCCTCAACCGCAGGTCCGACCGGGTCCTCGCGGGCGAGGACCTGCCCCGCTCCCGCGGCCACCTCTGGTACGTGGCGCTGGAGCTGGCGAAGGTCGTGGCCCTGTTCGCCCTGGGCGTCGCGCTGCTCAGGGGATGACCAGGGATGGCAGGGGATGGGGGTGACGCGGCGGCCGGGGCCCCTGGTGAGGGACCCCGGCCGCCGGGCCGCCTCCGGCGGGACCGCTAACCCTCCTGCTCCACCGGCACCTTCTGCGGCGCGGGCGGTACCGCCCCGTTGAGCGACGGCGAAGAGCCCTGCGCGCCCGGCCCGTTGGGGTTCATCGCCCCGAGCAGCTGACGGGCGAGGCCGAGACCGGTGCCGCCCATGGTGAGCGCCTTGGCGAACAACTCGGCCATGCCGTCGGCGCCGTTGAGCAGCACCATGTTGTCCACGTTGCCGAACGCGGACGCGCCCGCCTGGACGATCTCCGGCCAGTTCTCGGCGAGCTGCTGAGCGACGACGGCCTCCTGGTTCTCCGCCAGGGCGGCGGCCCGCGCCTTGATGGCCTCCGCCTCGGCGAGGCCCTTCGCCCTGGTAGCCTCCGCCTCCGCGAGCCCCCTGGCCTGAGCGGCGGCGGCCTCCGCCTCACCGGTGGCCCGGGTCGCCGCGGCCGAGGCCGCGCCCCGGGTCTTGGTCGACTCGGCTTCGGCGCCCGCGGCCGCCTTGACCCGGGTGGCTTCCGCGGCCGCCGCGAGTTCCGTCTCCTTCGCCTTGGCCTGGGCCGCCGAGATCCGCGCGTCGCGCTCGGCCTCGGCCAGCGTCCGCTTCTCGTAGGCCCGGGCGTCGGCCGGCTTGCGGACGTCCGCCTGGAGCTGCTGCTCACGCCGGTGCGCCTCCAGCTCGGCGACCCGGGTCTCCTGGACGACGACCTCCTGCCGGGCGGCGGCCGCCGCGAGCGGACCGGCCTGCTGGGCCTTCGCCCCCGCCTTGTCCCGCTCGGCCTGGTAGCCGGCCTGCAGGATCTCGCTGTCCCGGGTGGCCTCCGCCATCCGGGCGAAGGACTGCTGCTCCGCCTCCGTGGCGAGCCGGTTCGCCTCGGCCTGCGCGATGCGCGCGTCCCGCTGCACGGCCGCCGCGTGCGGCATGGCCAGGTTCTGGATGTAGCCGGTCGGGTCCTCGATCTCGTGGATCTGCAGCGAGTCGACGATCAGGCCGAGCTTCTCCATCTCCGTACCGCACGCCGCCCGGGTCTGGCCGGTCAGCTTCTCCCGGTCGCGGATCATGTCCTCGACCGTCAACCCGCCCACGATGGACCGCAGATGACCGGCGAAGACGTTGTGCACCCGCTCCGACATCAGCCTCTGCTGGTCCAGGAACCGGCGGGCCGCGTTCGCGATCGACACGAAGTCGTCGCCCACCTTGAAGATGACCACGCCCCGCACCTTCAGCGGGATGCCCTGGTGGGTCACGCAGTCCACCTGCAGCTCGGTCTCGTTCAGATCCAGGGAGAGCTTGCGCACCGCCTGCACACCGGGCAGCACCAGCGTGCCCCGCCCGGTGACGATGCGGAACCCCATGCCCTCCTCGAGTCCCTCGGTACGGTGCTTGGACCCGGAGATGATGAGCGCCTCGTTCGGCTCGGCGACCCGCCACATCATCTTGAACAACCCGATCAGCACGAGAACGGCAACGACGACCGCCCCCGCAACGACGCCGACGACCATCGGCATTCGCCCCCTTTGCATGGTGCCCTTTCGGCACCGAACGAAGGGAGTGTGCGCCCGCCGCGACGCGCCGAGAAGTCATCGGCGCATCCTTGTCGCAATCTTGACGCATACGCCCCTCACCTGGGGCGCCGTGCGCTCAACTGTCGTAGGCGGCCGTGACGTACACCGTTCTCGGCGGCAGGTGCTCCACCACCATCACGACCGTTCCCCGCTCCAGACGTGCCGTGCCGTCGGCGGCGTACGCGAGGAAGTGCTCGGCGCCGCCGCGCACCCGGACGATC
This sequence comes from Streptomyces sp. NPDC047869, assembly GCF_040704065.1. Classification (NCBI taxonomy): domain Bacteria; kingdom Bacillati; phylum Actinomycetota; class Actinomycetes; order Kitasatosporales; family Streptomycetaceae; genus Streptomyces; species Streptomyces sp. NPDC047869. The sequence goes on along the minus strand of NZ_JBEYRK010000022.1, from coordinate 21,437 downwards.
ACCTCGCCGACCAGACCCGGCCCGATCGTCCCCGTCACCCGTCCCATGAGCCCCACCATCGACGCATCCTCCATGGCCACAGGGTACGGGCGCAACGCCCGTCCGCTCCCGGGCGGTTCGGGCCCGTACCCCCGGACCGCCCGCGCGCGGCGCCGTCAGACCACCCGGGCGTCCGGCTCCGCCACCGGCGGCCACAGCTCGTGCCAGCGCAGTTCCGACTCCAGCTGGGCGGCCACGGAGACCAGCAGCGGCTCGCCGGCGGCGGGCCCGAGCAACTGCGCGCCCACGGGCAGGCCCTCACCGACGAACCCGGCGGGCACGTTGACCCCGGGCCAGCCGAGGACGTTCCAGGGCCAGGCGTACGGACAGGCGGCGATCATGGCGCGGTCCGTGGCCAGGCCGCCGAGTCCGGACAGGGCGCCGATCGCGGGCGGGGGAGCGGCGGTCGTCGGGGTCAGCAGCACGTCGTACGAGTCGAAGAAGGCGCCGATCCGCCGGTGCAGGACCGCCTCCGCGCGCCGGGCGGCCCGCAGCGGGGCGCCGCCGAGCAGCCGGCCCAGCCGGGCCGCGCCCCGGGTGCGCGCATCGAGCAGCGCCAGGTCGGGAGCCTCGCGGACGTAGTCGGCGATACCGGCGGTGGCCCGCGGTACGAAGGTCAGCCCGATCTGCCCGTAGGGCGGATCGGCCTCCTCCACGGTGTGCCCCAACGCGGCCAGTCTCTCCGCGAGTTCGAGGACCCGGGTGCGGACCTCGGGGCGCAGGCGCGCTGGTACGGCGGTGAACGGGGGCTTCAGCGACAGGGCGACGCGCAGCCGGCCGGGGTCGCGGCCGACCGCCTCGGACACCGTGATCGCCGGCGGCCGGTGCGGGTCCCGGGCGTGGTTGCCGCCGGCCGCGTCCAGCAGCAGGGCCGCGTCGGCGACCGTGCGGGCGAGCGTGCCGTTCACCGTGATGCCGTGGAAGGCCTCGCCGCGCGGCCAGGTCGAGATGCGCCCGCGCTGTGGCTTGATCCCGATCAGATGGGTCCAGGCGGCCGGGATCCGCACCGACCCCGCGCCGTCGGAGCCGAGCGCGGCCGGGACCAGACCGGCGGCGACCGCGGCGGCCGAGCCGCCGGACGAGCCGCCGGGTGTGTGTCCGGTGTGCCACGGGTTGCGGGTCTCCCCGAACGCCGGTCCCTCGGTGAACGGCCACTGCCCCAGTTCGCAGGTGTTGGTCTTGCCGACGATCACCGCGCCGGCCGCCCGCAGCCGGCGTACCGCCTCCCCGTCCGCCGCGGCCGGCGGGAACTCGCCCCGGCAGCCGAAGGCGGTCGGTTCGCCCGCCACGTCCATGTCGTCCTTGACCGCCACCGGCACCCCGAGCAGCGGGCGGCGCACGCCGGCGGCCAACTCCCGGTCGGCGGCGTCCGCTTCGGCGAGCGCGGCCTCGGCGCGCACCACCCGGAAGGCGTTCAGGGTCGGCTGGGTGGCCTCGATCCGGGTCAGGGCCAGTTCCACCAGCGCGCGCGAGGTCACCTCCCCGGCGGCGAGCGCGCGGGCGGACTCCGCGAGTCCTGCGGCACGGTCGGGCGTCATTGCGGGGACCTCCGGGAGCCTCCGGGCACGATGTCTACCGAACGGTAACCTCGGCACCGGGGCGGTCGCACAGCTTTCGCACCGGTGACATCCGGTCATGTTCGAGCCGGCGCGACGCGCCCGCGTGCGGCGGGCGCGCGCTCATCCGGCCAGCAGCCTGCGCAGCCACACGAGCCGGGCCGCCCGCGCCGCCCGGGACAGGGACGCCTCCGGGGCGACTGCGTCGAAGCCGTGGAAGCCGCCGGGCCAGACGTGGAGTTCGGCGACCCCGCCGCAGCCCCAGATGCGGGAGGCGTAGTCGACGACCTCGTCGCGGAAGGTCTCCGCGGAGCCCACGTCGAGGAAGGCCGGGGGCAGGCCGGACAGGTCCGCCGCGCGGGCGGGGGCGGCGTAGGGGGACACGTCGGGGCCGCCCCGGCGGTCGCCGAGCAGCGCCGTCCACGCGGTGTCGTTGGCGGTGCGGTCCCAGACACCGACGCCCGCCATCTGGTGGCTGGAGACCGTGTCGTTGCGGTCGTCGAGCATCGGGTACATCAGGACCTGGCCGATGATCGGCGGGCCCTGGCGGTCGCGCAGCAGCAGGGCGAGCGCGGCGGTCAGGCCGCCGCCCGCGCTGGCCCCGGCGATCACGATCCGGTCCGGGTCGCCGCCGATCTCCTTGGCGTGCCCGGCCGTCCAGAGCAGACCCGCGTACACGTCCTCCACCGGGGCCGGGTGCGGGTTCTCGGGCGCGAGGCGGTACTCGACCGAGACGACGACGGCGCCCAGCTCCCGCGCCCAGCTCAGGGGGGCCTCCACCCCGGCCCGGTTGTGGCCGAGGATCATGCCTCCGCCGTGCACGTGGTAGATCACCGGCAGCGCGGTGGCGGGGGCGACGGCGGGGCGGCAGATGAGGAGAGAGACGTCCGGCGCGTCCCCGGGGCCCGGCACCGCAAGCTCCTCCACCTCGAAGGCGCCGTCCATCGTGACGTCGAACAACTCGGCCAGTTCCTTGCTCGCGCCCCGCCGGGCGGCGGGGATCTCGTCCGGTGTGAGGCCGGGCGGGACCGTGTCACCGGCCGGCTCCAGCGCGGCGGCGAGTTCCGGATCGAACGGGGGCGGCGGGGACGGGGACTGGACCGGCGGCATGACTTCTCCTCACCTGACGCGGCGGGACGCCTGCTGCGCGTCCCTGCGACACGTATGACCCGTACGCCTGTTTCGAGTCCTGGGTGTCCACCGGACGGCGGGTCCCCCTGCCGGGCCGCCCGGCCACGCCGAAGGGGCCGGAACCCAGCGGTTCCGGCCCCTTCGCGGGTGCGTACGGCTCAGGCGGCCGCGACCTCGCCCACGTTGCCGTGCAGGCGGGCGACGACCTCGGTGAGCTGCTCGGCGACCTCGGCGTCGTCGACCGGGTGGGTCTCGGCGAAGCGGGTCACGGAGCCGGGGATGGACAGCTTGATGTCCTCGATCACCTTGCCGCCTGCGATGCCCACGGCCTTGCGGGTGTCGTCCTGCGCCCACACGCCGCCGTACTGGCCGAACGCGGTGCCGATCACGGCGACGGGCTTGCCGCCGAAGGCGCCGGCGCCGAACGGGCGGGACAGCCAGTCGATCGCGTTCTTCAGGACGGCCGGCATCGTGCCGTTGTACTCGGGGGAGAAGAGCAGGAAGGCGTCGGCGGCACCGGCGGCCTCACGCAGCGCGGCGGCGGGCGCCGGGACGTTGCCCTCGACGTCGATGTCCTCGTTGTAGAAGGGGACCTCGGCCAGGCCCTCGAAGAGCACGACCTCGGCGCCCTCGGGGGCGAGCTTGACGGCCGCCTCGGCGAGCTGGCGGTTGTGCGAACCGGCGCGAAGGCTGCCGACGAGCGCGAGGATGCGAACAGACATGGGGGTACTCCAAAAAAGGGGACTGGAACATCGCCGTTACGATCCGGACCGAGGTCCGCTTAGCTTTTCTATCAGGCTAACCGGACCGCGGTCCAGTTTTGTTCCCCATGCTTTACGCTGTCTTCATGCCCGCCGCCCTGCCGCCCTTCCCGAAGCCCCAGGAGCCCCACGACACGCCTCAACTGCTGGAGGTCGAGTCGGGGCCCGGCGAGCCCTGCCTGCGCGCCGACGCGGCCCGCAACCGGGCCCGGCTGCTGGAGGCCGCCGCCCGGCTGATCGCCGAGCACGGGGTGGCCGGCGTGACCATGGAGGCCGTCGCGGCGGCGGCCCAGGTGGGCAAGGGCACGGTGTTCCGCCGCTTCGGCGACCGCACCGGACTGCTGACGGCACTGCTCGACCATTCAGGCCGGCAACTCCAGGCCGACTTCCTCTGCGGGCCCCCGCCGCTCGGGCCCGGCGCGCCGCCCCTCGACCGGCTGCGGGCGTTCGGTGTGGCGGTGCTGTACCGCTCGGCCGAGCAGCTCGACCTCCAGCTCGCCGCCCAGCCGGAGCCGTGCCGCCGGTTCTCCCACCCCGCCGTCCAGGCGCTGCGCACGCACGTCACGATGCTGCTGCGGCAACTCGTGCCGGGCGCCGACTGCGATCTGCTCTGCCTGACCCTGCTGGCGTACCTCGATCCCGCCCAGATCCACCATCTGACCCGGCAGTGCGGGATGCCCATGGAGCGGCTGGAGGCAGGCTGGCTCGACCTCGTGGCCCGGGTGACGGGCACGGAGCGGCCCGCCTGAGGCACGGTCCGGGCCGGCCCCTCCCGGCCCGGCGGGATCAGTCGTCGTGGCCGGCGAACATCCGCAGCAGTCCGTGCGGCGCGTCCGCACGGAAACAGCGTCGCGCCGCTGCGCGCCGACTGCGCCGCCGACGCCTCGGCGCGCGGGAACATCCGCTCCTCGTAGGCGGTGACCGCGCCCTCGGTGTCCCCGGGGTGCGCGGCGACGGCGAGGCCCAGCTCGGCGCCGTCGGCCAGTGCGAGGTTGGCGCCCTCCCCGGCGAACGGCGACATGAGGTGCGCGCCGTCGCCGGGCAGGGTGACCCCGGGCGTCCGGGTCCAGCGGTGACCGGCCGGCAGGGCGTGGATCCGCCGCGGCACCAGCGGCCCGTCCGCCTCCGCCACGAGCGCCCGCAGGCTCTCGTGCAGTAACGAACATGTTCGGCACGAACAAGTTCGTGGCGAACATGTTCGTCGATCTCCGCCGTGCCGTACGTCGTTCGCCTGCCGTACGTCGGTTCGTAGTCCCGTGCGTCGGTTCGCTGCCCTGCGTTGGTCGAACGATGAACCACGTTCCCCCGCCCGCACCCCCGCCCCGGCCCCTCTGCCAAGATGCGGTCTGTCATGGTGCAGATACCGAACACGCCGCCGTCCGCGGTGCCCGCGCCGCACTCCGTTCCGACGAGTGCCGATGTGGCCCGGCTGGCGGGCGTCTCGCGCGCGACCGTCTCCTACGTCCTCAACAACACCAGTGCCGTACGGATCAGCGAGCCGACGCGCCGCCGCGTCCACGAGGCCGCCCGGGAACTGGGCTACGTGCCCCACGCGGCCGCCCGCAGCCTGCGAGCCGGCCACAGCCGCATGGTCCTCATGCCCGCCCCGACGATCCCGGTGGGTCCCCTCTACAGCCGCTTCCTCACCGAACTGCAGTCCGCCCTCGGCCGACTCGACTACACGGTCGTCCAGTACGGCACCGTCGGCCTCCAGGGCGACGAAGCCGCCCGCGCCTGGGCCGAGTTGCGCCCCGTCGCCGTCCTGGTGCCCGGCGCTGGGCTCGGCCCGCGGGGCGTCGCCGTGCTCCGGCGTTCCGGTGCCCGGGCCGTGGTGACCCTCGGCCCCGAGCGCGTCGAGGGCGCCCACGCCCTGCTCATGGACCACGAGGCCGTCGGCCACTGCGCCGGCGCCCATCTGCTCGCCCGCGGGCGCCGCCGGATCGGCGTGATCGTGCCCGAGGAAACCGGCCTCGAGGCGTTCTCCAGGCCCAGGCTCGCCGGTGTCCGCCAGGCACTGCGAGGCACGGACGCCACCGTGACCGCGCTGCCGCTCGCGTACACGGAGCAGGCCGCCGCCCGACTGGCCGCCCGCTGGCGCGAGTCCGGCCTCGACGCGGTGTTCGCCTACAACGACGAGTACGCGATGCTGCTGATGCGCGCCCTCCAGGACGAGGGCGTCCGCATCCCCGAGGACGTGGCCGTGGTCGGCGCCGACGACCTGATGCTCGGCCGGCTGCTGCGCCCGCGGCTCAGCACCGTCCACGTCGAGCTGCCCTCCGGCCGGGAACTGGCGGAACTCGTCGACCGCGCGGTCCGCGAACCCGGTGGCGAGCCCGAGGTGCGCAGGGTGCTGGGCGCCTCCCTCGTCCCCCGCGAGTCCGGCTGACCGCGCCGTCGGCCCGGCCGCCCGCCCGTACGGACGCGTACGGCCCGCGGCGCGTCAAGCGCCACGGGCCGTACCGGTGCCGGCTGCCGGGGGACTACTCGCCCTGCCGCTCCTGGGCGGCGATGCTCTTGCGCACCTCGTCCATGTCCAGCTTCCGGGCCTGCCCGATGACGTCCGTGAGGGCGGCCTCCGGCAGGGCGCCCGGCTGGGCGAAGACCGCGACCTGGTCCCGGACGATCATCAGCGTCGGGATCGACTGGATACCGAACGCCTCCGCCAGCTCGGGCTGGGCCTCGGTGTCGACCTTGGCGAAGACCAGGTCCGGGTTCTCCTCGGCGGCCTTCTCGTACACCGGCGCGAACTGACGGCACGGCCCGCACCAGGACGCCCAGAAGTCGATGAGGACGAACTCGTTCTCGGTGACGGTCTGGTCGAAGTTCTCCTTGGTCAGCTCCACAGTGCTGCTCATGGCCGATTCCCTCTTCCTGGTGTGGGGTGTGCCGACGGCAAGAACACGGCGGTCCAGTCGCGTATTCCACGCGTGTTCCGTGCCGACACGCGCGTGTCCCGCGCGCCTACCCGTGTGGCCCGCGTACCAACCACCCACCAGACTGACCCCATGACGGAAACGGAATCCATCGCGTACGACGTCGTGGTGCTCGGGGCCGGGCCCGTGGGGGAGAACGTCGCCGACCGCACCCGTGCGGCCGGCCTCACCACCGCGGTCGTGGAGAGCGAACTGGTCGGCGGCGAGTGTTCGTACTGGGCGTGCATGCCCAGCAAGGCCCTGCTCAGGCCGGTGATCGCCCAGGCGGACGCACGTCGCCTGCCCGGCCTGGAGCAGTCGGTCCAGGGCCCCCTCGACACCCCCGCCGTCCTCGCCCGGCGGGACGACTACACCTCGCACTGGCAGGACGACGGCCAGATCCGCTGGCTGGAGGGCACCGGCGCCGAGCTGTACCGCGGCCAGGGCCGGCTGGCCGGCCCCCGCACGGTCACCGTGACCGGCCCCGACGGCACGGTCACCACGCTCACCGCCCGGCACGCCGTCGCCGTCTGCACCGGCACCAGCGCCCGGCTGCCCGGCTTGCCGGGACTGGACGGGGTCAAGCCGTGGACCAGCCGCGAGGCCACCAGCGCCAAGGCGGCGCCCGGCCGGCTGATCGTCGTCGGTGGCGGGGTCGTCGCCACCGAGATGGCCACCGCCTGGCAGGCCCTCGGCTCCCGGGTCACCCTGCTGGTGCGGGGCAAGGGCCTGCTGAGCCGGATGGAGCCGTTCGCCGGGGAACTGGTCGCCGACGCCCTCACCGAGGCGGGCGTGGACGTCCGCACCGGCACCTCCGTCGAGTCCGTCTCCCGCGAGAACGGCACCGTCGTTGTCGTCACCGGCGCCGGGGACCGCGTCGAGTCCGACGAGATCCTCTTCGCCACCGGGCGCGCCCCGCGGACCGAGGACATCGGGCTGGACACCGTCGGCCTGGAACCCGGCTCCTGGCTCGACGTGGACGACAGCCTGCGGGTCACCGGCACCGACTGGCTGTACGCGGTCGGCGACGTCAACCACCGTGCCCTCCTCACCCACCAGGGCAAGTACCAGGCCCGGATCGCGGGCGCCGCGATCGCCGCGCGCGCCGCCGGCGCGGAACCGCCGGACGAGCCCTGGGGCGCGCACGCGGCAACCGCCGACCACCACGCCGTACCCCAGGTCGTCTTCACCGACCCGGAGGCCGCCGCCGTCGGGCTCTCCCTGGCCGAGGCCGAACAGGCCGGCCACCGCGTCCGCGCCGTCGACGTCGAGTTCTCCTCGGTCGCGGGCGCCGGCCTGTACGGCGACGGCTACAAGGGCCGCGCCCGGATGGTCGTCGACGTGGAGGAGGAGATCCTGCGCGGGGTCACCTTCGTCGGTCCCGGCGTCGGCGAGCTGATCCACTCCGCGACCGTCGCGGTCGCCGGCCGGGTCCCGGTCGGCCGGCTCTGGCACGCCGTCCCGTCGTACCCGACGCTGAGCGAGGTGTGGCTGCGGCTGCTGGAGGCATACCGGGACAACTGAGCCACGGCTTACGGCAGTTCGAAGCCGAGCGCCTCGGCCGCCGTCTGCGGTGTCGGCTGCGCCCACAGGGCCGCGACCGCCTCGTTCGTGGAGAGCGAGCGCGGCTGCGCCCGGTCGAGATAGAGGACGCCGTCGAGGTGGTCCGTCTCGTGCTGGACGATTCTGGCGGGCCAGCCGGTGAACACCTCGTCCAGCGCGGAGCCGTGCTCGTCCTCGCCGCGCAGCCGCACCTCGGCGTGCCGGGCCACCACGGCCTGCCAGCCCGGCACGCTCAGGCAGCCCTCGAAGAACGCGGCACGGGCGCTGCCCACCGGCTCGTACGACGGGTTGACCAGGACGCGGAACGGCTGCGGTACGCGCCCCCGGATCCGCGCCACCTCCTCCGGCACCGGCGCCGGGTCCTCGATGACCGCGATCCGCAGCGGAATCCCGACCTGCGGCGCGGCCAGGCCCACGCCCGGCGCCGCGTGCATGGTCAGTCGCAGCGCCTCGACGAGGCGGGCCAGCAGGGCGGGGCCGAGCTGGCCGTCGTAAGCCTCGGTGCCGCGCCTGAGGACCGGCCGTCCGGCCGCGACGATGGGCAAGGGGCCGCCCGCGGCGAGGAGTTCCTCGACCCGTTCGGCGAGCGGTGCCTGATCACTGGGAGGTGCCATCGCGTCAGAATGCCATGACCGTCCGCCTGTCGTGTGGCACAGGTCACCAACACCCCGGGGAACTCGGTGCTCTTCCGGCCCGACTACTGGACCGTCACCGCTGGAGAACCCGCACCGAAAGAAGCCCGCCGATGTCCACCGCTCCCTCGCCCACCAAGGACGAGGCGCCCGCCCCGGCCCCCGCCCCGGGCCGCTGGGCCCCGCTGCGTCCGCTCGTGCTGCGCCTGCACTTCTACGCCGGACTGCTCGTCGCCCCGTTCCTGCTGGCCGCCGCCGTCACCGGGCTGCTCTACGCGGGCTCCTTCCAGGCCGAGGAGATCGTGTACCGCCATGAGCTGACGGTGCCGGCCGGCGAGCGGGAACTGCCCGTCTCCGCCCAGGTCGCCGCCGCCCGCGAGGCCCACCCCGAGGGCACCGTCGCGGCGGTACGGCCCGCGCCCGAGGCCGGTTCGACCACCCGGGTGCTGCTCTCCGGAGTCGAGGGCGTGGACCCCGACCGCACCCTGGCCGTGTTCGTGAACCCGTACACCGGCGAGATCCGCGGCGCGCTCGAACAGTACGGCTCGACCGGCGCCCTGCCGCTGCGCACCTGGGTCGACGAGCTCCACCGCGACCTGCACCTGGGCGGCACCGGCCGGCTGTACAGCGAACTCGCGGCGAGCTGGCTGTGGGTGATCGCGGGCGGCGGGCTGGTGCTCTGGTTCTCCCGGCGGCGGGCGCTGCGCAGGCTGCGCGGCACCGGCGGCCGGCGCCGCACCCTCGGCCTGCACGGCACGGTCGGCGCCTGGACCGCCGCCGGGTTCCTGTTCCTGTCGGCGACCGGCCTGACCTGGTCGACGTACGCCGGTGGCCACATCGGCGACCTGCGCACCTCGCTCGGCCAGGCGACGCCCACGCTGTCGGCGGCCGTGAGCGGCGGCGAGCACGCGGGCCACGGAGCGGCGGCCGGCGCCGGCGGCACCGGGGAGCACGGCGTGGGCCTGGACCGGGTGCTCGCGACGGCCCGGGCCGAGGGGCTGGGCGGCCCGGTGGAGATCGTTCCGCCGGCCGGCGAAGACAGCGGGTACGTCGTCAAGCAGGTGCGGCGCGAGTGGCCCGAGAAGCAGGACGCCGTCGCCGTCGATCCCGCCAGCGGCGAGGTCACCGGCGAACTGCGCTTCGCCGACTACCCGGTGCTCGCCAAGCTGACCCGCTGGGGCATCGACCTGCACACCGGCGTCCTCTTCGGACTCGCCAACCAGATCGCCCTCGCCCTCCTCGCCCTCGCCCTGATCCTGCTGATCGTGTGGGGCTACCGCATGTGGTGGCAGCGGGGCCGCGGCTCCGCCTTCGGCCGTCCGGTGCCGCGCGGCGCCTGGGCCCAGGTGCCGCCGTACCTCCTGGTGCCGGCGCTGGCCGCAATCGCCGTCCTCGGCTGGTTCGTGCCGCTGCTCGGCATCCCGCTGGCCGCCTTCGTCGCCGTGGACGTGGTCCTCGGTGAGATCGCGTACCGGCGTGGACGGCGCACGTACCGGAGCGCGCCCGGCGCGAGATAGCGCGAAGGGCCCGGTTCCCGCACGGAACCGGGCCCATGGCCGGCGCTCTCACTCCTCGGGGAAGTCGCCCGCGAGCGCCGCGGCGATGCGCAGATGCGGGGTCGCCTCGTCGTGCCGGGCCTGCCGCTGGAGGGTACGGCCCAGCATCAGCCGGGCGTAGTGCTCCACCGGGTCCCGCTCCACGATGATCCGCAGCTCGGCCTCCGCCCGGCGCAACTGGGCCGAGTGGTAGTAGGCGCGCGCCAGCAGCAGCCGGGGCCCGCTCTGCTCCGGCACCTCCTCGACCAGCCGCGCCAGCACCCGCGCCGCGCCGGCGTAGTCCTTGGCGTCGAAGAACAGCCGCGCGCGCTCCCAGCGCTCGCCCGGGGTGCCGTGGTCGTAGTACGTGGTCTCCACTCGCGTCTCCACTGATGACCTCCTTCGGGGGCCACAACGGAACGCGATAGTTCAATATTCCACTATCTGGCCGCCGACGGCCGCCGGACCGGCTCCTCGGCGTGGCCGACACCCGGCGGAGGGCGGCGCGGCCCCCTTCGCTCAGGGCCGTGCCCACTGCCGGTCGTAGCGCGGGACCGTGGCGCCGCCGCCGGCCCGGACGGCCTCGACCACCGCCTGGTGCAGGTCCCGGCTCTCGGGCTGCGAGGAGCAGGGCACCGGGCTGCCGGTCAGCGTGTAGCACTGGGAGGTGCCGGTGTACTGGACCTGGACGACGGCCTGCTTGGCGTCCCAGGTGGTGTGCACGGTCAGGTCGCCGGTGACGATCCCGGCCTCGTCGGTACGGACGCCTCCCGGCCCCGTGAAGACGCCCTGCGTCGTCCAAGATGTCTGGACCATGATTCCGGCCTCCCTCGTGAACGCGGGCGCGGCTCCTCCTCGGGCGGCCCGCCTCCGCACGGATCCAGTGTGTGCCCAGTCCCGGCGGACGGCCTGTCGGGAGGCCGGTCACTTGAGGCCGCTGAGCATGACGCCGCGGACGTAGTACTTCTGCAGCAACAGGAAGACGATCAGCACCGGCAGGATGCTCAGCACCAGACCGGCCATGACGATGGGCATCGTGCGGGACGGGTCGACGTAGTCCTGCAGCAGCTGGATGCCGACCGGCAGGGTCATCACGTCCGGGTCGGCGGTCGAGACGAGCAGCGCCCAGATGTACTCGTTCCAGGCGTCGACGAAGGTCAGCAGCCCGAGCGTCACCACGACCGGCTTGGTCTGCGGCACCACGATCCGCCACCACACCGCGAACTCACCGGCCCCGTCGATGCGCGCGGCCTCCAGCACCTCGTCCGGGATCGAGACCATGAACTGGCGCATCAGGAAGATCCCGAAGCCGTTGACGAGGAACGGCATGGTGAGCGCCACGATGCTGACGGTCAGGCCCGCGCCGCCGCGCCCGAGCAGGTCGTTGCCGCCCGCCAGCGGCCAGTGCACAAGGATCAGCAAGTGCGGGACGAAGAAGAGGAACGGCGGGAACATCATCGTCGACAGCACCAGACGGAAGACGAAGTCCCGTCCGGGAAAGCGGAGTTTGGCGAGCGCGTACCCGGCGAGCGACGAGGTGACCAGCACCGACCCGGTGATCACGGCGGTCGCGACGACACTGTTGCGGAAGAGCACCGGCAGGTCGAGCTGGTCGACCGCCGCCCGGTAGTTGGACAGGTCGAACGCCTTCGGCAGGAACCGGTACGGCAGCGTGCCGGACTCGCCCGGTCCCTTGAAGGACGTCATCACCATGTCCAGGAACGGCACCATGGTGAGCACCGCGCCGCTCACCACCAGCAGGTACGACAGCCACGGCAAACGGCGGCGGATCACGCGTCCTCCCCCTTGCGCCGGAACAGCGGCAGCTGCAGCAGGGTGACCACGAGGACCACCAGGAACAGCACGAAGGCGGCGGCGCTCGCGGTGCCCCAGTCGCCGTAGCTGAAGGCCTGCCGGTACATCTCCAGCGCGGCGACGGCGGTCGCGTCGCCCGGCCCGCCCTTCGTCATCACGATGATCAGAGCGAACGACTGCAGACCGGTCAGGAACTGGGTCACGCACACGAACAGCAGGGACGGCCGCAGCAGCGGCAGGGTGATTTGGAGGAACACGGTGACGGGCCCGGCTCCGTCGAGCGCGGCGGCCTCGTAGTACGAGCCGGGGATGGACTTCAGCCCGGCGGTCAGGACGAGGATCGCGGTGCCGACCGAGGCCCAGGCCTGGACGACCACCACCGAGGGCAGCGCGGTGCCGGGGTCCTGCAGAAACGCCACCGAACCGATCCCGAGGGCGTTGAGCACACCGTTGACCAGGCCGCCCGGCTCGTACATGTACTTCCACACGTTGCCGACGGCGACGACGGTCGTCACGATCGGCAGGAAGTACAGGGTGCGCCACAGCCCCTGGAACCGAAGCTTGTCGATGCAGGTGGCGACGAGCACGGAACCGGTGAGCGCGAGCGCCACGGTGCCCAGCGCGTACAGCAGCGTGTTGGTGAGGACCGGCGTCAGGAACGTCGATCCGTCCGTGAAGAGGCCGGCGAAGTTGTCCAGGCCCACCGGCTCGATGTCGCCGAGGTCGAACCCGGTCCAGCGGGACATCGACAGCAGCAGCGCGAAACCGAGCGGCAGGAACAGGAAGACGGCGAAGAACAGCAGCGTCGGCGCCAGGAACAGATAGGCGACGGCGGTCTGACGGCGCCGGGCCCGCCCCGGGCGGCCGGCGGCGGTGGGCCGTGCGTACCGGGTGCCCCGGTCCGCCTGCCCGGCCGCCTCCGGCGCCAGCGTGTTCACCATGAGCGCGACACCTCCTGGTCGACCTGCCGGCGGGTGGTGCGCAGCGCCTCGTCGACCGACCGCTGACCGCTCCACAGCGCCTCGATGTTCTTGCGCAGCAGCGACTTGGCCGCTTGCGCGCCCGGCACGTTCGGCTCGGGCACCGCGTACGCCAGCGCGTCCAGGAACGGGCGCAGATTCGGGTCGCCGCCCCGGCCCAGCAGGGTCCGCATGTCGTCGGCGCGGCCGGTCAGGGAGCCGACCGACACCTGCAGGGCGCTCATCCGGGTCGCCACCGCGCCGCTGGGGGCCCCTTTCACGCCCACCTTCTCGGTGTTCAGCCAGCGCAGGAACTCCCAGGCCTCGCGGGGGTGTTCACTGGCCGCGTTGACCCCCAGCATGAAGCCGGTGGAGAGGGTGGCGCGCCTGCCGTCCGCCTCCGGCAGCGGCACGGGCGCGACGCCGACGTCCCGGTAACCGGCGCCCATCAGCTCCTTCAGGCTCCCGGTCCACCAGCCGGCGCTGATCACCATGGCCACCTGTCCGGAGGGGAACGCCTTGTAGACGTTGACGCCGGGTGCGCTGGCGCCCGCGGCGACGAGCCGGTGCTCCAGGTCGAACACGGCCCGGCCGGCCGCCGAGTCGATGGCGGTGCTCCGGCCGTCCGCGGAGACGAACCTGCCCCCGGCGGCGTTGAGCAGGGCGAGGGTCTGGCCGACGGTGGTGGAGTCGTCGTAGGTCGACAGGCCGAACCCCTGCGCCAGCGTGTTGCCGTACCGGTCCCGCCGGGCGGTGCGGTGGGCCGCCTCCTCCAGCTCCCGCCAGGTGCGCGGCGGTCCGTCGAGCCCGGCCGCGCGCAGCAGCCGCTTGTTGTAGTAGAGCGCGTAGGTCTGCGCCTCGGTGGGATAGCCGTAGACCCGGCCGCCCACCGAGGCGGCGCGGACCGCCGCCTCGCCGTAGCCGCGGCCGATCTCGTCGGCGTGCTCGGGCGGGGCGGGCCGCAGGACGCCGGCCCGGACGAGCTGGCCGTTCCACAGGCAGTACGGGTGGAGGATGTCAGCGCTCTGGCCCGCGGCCTGCCGGACCATGAACGTGGTCAGCAGATCGGTGAACTCCACGGCTTCCGTACGGACCTTGACCCGGTCGTGCGTGGCGTTCCACTCGTCGACCGGGCCCTGCAGGGCCTGCTTCAGCTCGCCGCTCGCGTAGTGGGAGAGCAGGGTCAGCTCGATCGGGTCCCCGGGCCGGCCGGTGCCCCGGTGCGGCGCCGCGCATCCGGAGGCGAGCAGCGCCGAGGGGAGTGCGAGGGCGAAGTGACGGCGGCTCAGCCCGCCCGCTGCCCCGGAGCCGCGGCGGGCGGGCGTCACAGGGCGGCCTCCCGGCGCAGCACCCGGAACACCCGGGTGCTGCTGAAGCCCGCCTTGCGGTACATGTGGCCCGCCGGGGAACGGGCGCCGGTCCACAGGAACCACGCGGAGTGCGCGCGGCGCGCCCGCATCCGCTCCAGGACCAGGTGCAGCAGGACCTCGCCGAGTCCGGTGCCGCGCATCTCCTCCCGGACACCGATCGGGCCGAAGCGCTCGTCCACCCCGTCGAACGCCCCGTGCATCGCCCAGCCGGACATGCGCCCGGCGGGGTCCCGGGCGACGACGATCCGGTCGAGCGGCGTGCCCGCGGTCAGACACGCCCGGATCGTGCACGCCCAGTCCGGGCCGAAGTGGCCGCCGGCGAGCGCGAGGAGGTCCACAAGGTCGTCGTCGGACGGAGTGGTGAACCGGTGGCCGCGGGCCGCCAGCTCGCCCAGCCGGCGGGCGACGCCGTCGGGGAGGTGGTAGCCGACCAGGCCCCGGTGCATCGCCGTCGCCTCGTACAGCGTGCGGAAGCCCAGGGATTCGAGCAGTGCGGCGGCCTGTGGATAGGCCTCGGCGTCCAGGCCGGGGAGGACGTAGTCGGGGGTGTACGAGGAGAAGTCCACCCGGGTGCGTCCGTGGCCGTGCAGCCAGTCGAGGGCGTCGGTCAGCAGCCGGCGGCCCAGACCTCGCCCGCGGGCGTCCGGGTCGACGAAGAAGAACGGGATCCACCCCTGCTCCGGCTCCAGATCGGTGCCGGCCAGCGGCGTCAGCCGGCGCACCGCGTAGGCGGCGCCCACGACACGTTCGCCGTCGACGGCGACCCGGAGACCCTCCGGGTCGAAGTTGGCGTCGAGCAGCACCAGGGAGCGGAAGCGGTCCGCGGTGACGGCGTCAGTGGGCGCGCTCCGGCGCCACGTCTCCACCAGCGGTGGTCCGTCACCGGCGCGAAAGCCCCGGATCGCGGTCCGTGAGGTCGTGGTGAGATCGGTCATCGACGGGGTCGTCCTTCCCGGTGTCACGGTGGTTCCGGGTGCCAGGGGTGGAGCGGCACGTCGTCGCCGGCCCACCGGCCCGGTTCCGTGCTCGTCCCTGGGCCCCGTCCGCCGGTGACATCTCGAAACGATTGCCCGAAATCTACTGGTATGCCGTGGAAATTAGCAATGATCTGCCACCGGGTCGCGCCGTCCCGTCCACGCGGTCCCGCCTGTCGGGCCGCGCTGTTCCCCGACAGGGCCGTTGGGGCATCCCTGTCTCCCATGGTCGGAGGGGGAGGACGGGGGCACGGGCACGGAGGAGCGGACGGCGGCGGGGAGTCCCGGCCCGGTTGTCCCGCCGCGCATGGACGCGCTGCTGAGTGAGCTTCGGGAACATGACGAGCGGGTACGCGGGGGTCGGTGACCGCGTGCAGACCGTGCTCGACGCGGTGATGGCGATCGGCAGCGACCTCGACGCCATGGAACCCCCGGAGAAATAACCGGAGCTGACGATCCGGGTCTCCGGATACGCCGTCGACTTCGTCCGCCTGACCCGCGAGCAGCGGCTCGACGTGATCAGCCGCACCTTCCACGGCTCGCTGTGAACCCGGCGACGGTCCCGGCCGCGCGGCAGCCGGGCCGGCCGGAACGGCTCACCGGCCGGGTGCACTCCTGGGAGGCTCGGCGCCCACAAGTACGACGCCCTCGGCATCGGTTTCCCGCTGCGCGACACCCCCGTCCCCGCCCCGGAGCTGACGGAACGGACGCGGCGGCAGTTCCGGGAGCACGGCCTCCGGGCCCTGTGACCCGCTCGTACATCCGCTCAGGCGGCCCGCGTTGGAGACGAGGCCGCCGGGGTACCCACGCGTCCGGCGCCGGGGCCGCCCGGCCCGGACGGCGGGACCAGTGGCCCCTGCGGCCCCGGGCGCCGCACCGCGAGACTCGGGTCCGCATCCGAGAAGGAGGTCGAGCATGCCCCGTACCATCACCGTCGGCGTGGGCGGTTCCCCCGGCTCACTGGCCGCGGCGGACTGGGCCGCCCATGAGGCCCACCGCCGGGACGTCCCGCTGCGTCTCGTCCATGCCACTCAGCGCGCCGCCGCGGAGGACGGCGCGCTGACCGAGGCCGTGGCGCGGATCACCCGCCGCCACCCCGACCTCTCCGTCGACGCCGGCCGGGTCGCCGCCGAGCCGGTCTCCGCGCTGCTCAGGGCGGCCGAGGACGCCGAGCTGGTCGTACTCGGCCCACCCGGTGCGGGCGGCATCGGCGGCCTGCCGGGCGGATCCGTCGCGCTCGCCGTCGTGACGCGGAGCCGGCGTCCCGTCGTCCTCGTCCCGGGCGGACACCGGCCGGACGAGGACCGGGCCGGCGCCCGTGGCGCGACCACGACCGCCGAGGTCGTCGTGGGCCTGGAGCTGACGGACCCGCACGACGCGGTGCTGGAGTTCGCGTTCGACGCCGCCGACCGCCGCGCCACGGGGCTGCGGGTCGTCCACGGCCGGCGGGAACCGGACGCCCACGACCCGGGCGCCGACGCCGGCGCCGTGCCGGGGGCCGAGATGACCGCGGTGCCGGGCGGGCACGTCCTGCCGGACGTACTGCGCACCTGGCAGGAGAAGTTCCCCGGGGTCGAGGTCGCCGAGCAGGCCGTGATCGGCACGGCCGGGACCCACCTGGCCGAGGCCTCCGGTGACGCGTCCCTGGTCGTGGTGGGCCACGCCGGACGCCGGACGCCCCTCGGCAGGGCCGTCGGGCCGGTCACCCGGGCGCTGCTGCACCACGGCTCGGCCCCGGTCGGGGTGGTCCCGCACGGCTGAGCCCACGAGGGAAGGGCCCGCCGGTTTCGGCCGGCGGGCCCTTCCCCTGCCCGGGCGGACGGCCGGGGCGCTCCCGGGCGTCCTGGGGCGCTCTCATGCGCCGTCCGCGTCACCGGCGGTGAGAGGGCCGTCGGCCGTGAGCCGGACACCGGTGACGAGATCGGGGCTGATGCGCACGGCGTGGTCCATGGTGTGCCCCGTCCAGGGCACCAGCAGTTCCTGGTAGCGGGCCAGTTCGGCGGGATCGGTCACCAGCCGGGCGTATCCGGTGGCCACCACGCTCCAGCCGAGGTGGGTGTCCGGGTCGATGACGTCGGCCTCGTAGGCGACGACGACACCGGCGCCGTCGGCCTTCTGGGCGCGCGCGGTCAGGGCCGCGCCGTCGTGGGTGCGGATGACGATGTCGCCGCCGTCCAGGACGTGGTTCACCGGACGCACCGTCGGCAGCGCGTGCCGGGTGAAGACGATCCGGCCGAAGGGGACGCTGCCCAGCAGCCGCAGGGCCTCGTCGCGGTCCAGCTCGATGCTCCGGCGCGCCCCCGGAGGAAGGGAGGGGGCCTCGCCGGCGGTCATGGCGGGCTTCCGTGCGGTCTCGTTGGTCACTGCCGTCTGTCTCTGGTCGAGGGCCGGGAGGTGAACGGGCGGCCGTCCGCGGCGGACGCCGGAGCGCACGCCGCGGACGGATGCCATCACCTCATTGGACTCGTGCGGGAACCGCTCACGCCAGGGCCGTTCGGCCCCCGTCCGCCTCCGGTCGGCCCTGCCCGCCGCAGTCGGACCCAGGGGGCTGGGCTGTCGAGTCGGGTCCAGTCCCCCCGGGGCGGGCCGAAGGTCCCGTCGCCTCGGGCCGGCGGGGCGGGGCACCGGGTGGCTGCCGTGACCGGGCCGGGCGCGGGAGGCTGGGGGAGGGCCGGGCCCCGCGGTCCCGGCCCGCGACGACGCGGTACCCGCGACCACAGAAGGCGACTGGGCCGGCTGTGCGCCCGGCTCCCCGTCGTCCACGACCACACCTGGCTGCGCTGACCCCCGTGCCGGGACGGCCCCCTCGCGAGGCCGCCCCGGCCACCGGCCGCCAGGGCCCATCGGCCCGCCCGAGGGACCGGCGGCCCCTGCCACGACAGACCTGCTCGGACGACGCTGGAACCGGGACCGGAGGGTCCCCGATTCAGGAAGTGGAGAAGACCATGCCCCTGCCCCGCACCATCACCGTAGGGCTCGACGGCTCGCCCGAGAGCCGCGCCGCCGCGGAGTGGGCCGCCCGCGAGGCGAACCCGCGCGGACTGCCGGTGAAGCTGGTCCACGTGTGGCAGCCGCTGCCCGAGCCCATGGCCCAGGCCCCGCTGCTGGGCGCCGAGACCCGCCAGTACTGGACCGGCCAGGACGAGAGCGGGGCCTCCCAGGCGGAGGGCTGGGGGAACATGCTGCGGGAGGCGGCCGAGGGCCTGCGGCTGCGCCACCCCGGCCTCGAGGTGGGCACCGAACAGCTCACCGGTCGGCCCGCCGAGGTACTGGCCGGCATCGCGGAGGACGCGGAGACCCTCGTACTCGGCTCACGCGGCCTGGGCGGCGTCGGCGGCTTCCTGGTCGGTTCGGTCGGCCTCGCGGTCCTGACGCACACCGAGCGGCCCGTGGTCCTGGTCCGCGCCGGCGAACAGGCCGCGGACGAACACGAACAGGATCCTGCGGGCATCCCCTCCGCGGCCACCCCGTTCCGGCCGGTCCTGCTCGGCCTGGACACCGCCGGCCCGGACGCGGCACCGATCGAGTTCGCTTTCGAGACCGCCGCGCGCCGCGGCGTACCGCTGCGCGTGCTGCACGGCTGGAACCCGCCCCGCTACCACCCCTACGGCCTGGCGCCCGACCCCGAGGTCACCGCGATGGTGGCGCGGAGCGACGCCGCAGCCCTGGCCGAGGCGCTGGAACCCTGGCAGCGGAAGTACCCGGACGTCGAGGTCGTCGCCGAGTCCCGTGGCGAGAGCCCCTCGGCCGTCCTCGTCGAAGCCGCCCGCGACGCCTCCCTGGTCGTCGTCGGCCGGCGCATCCGTCGCTCGGGCGTGGGTACCCACATCGGTCCGGTGACCCACGCCGTACTGCACCACGCGACCGCCCCCGTCGCCGTCGTGGCCCACGACTGAGCGCACCGGAAGCGGAACCGGAGGGGAGAACGGATCATGAGGGCAGCGGTCGTACGGGCCCGCTGGGCGCAGGTGAGCTGAGGGAGGGAACACCATGAAGCACGACAAGGTCGGCTCCGTGATGACCACCGAGGTCGTCCGGGCGGCGTACGGCACCCCGTTCAAAGAAGTGGCACGGCTGCTCGCCGAACACCGGATCAGCGGACTGCCGGTGGTCGACGAGGACGAGAAGGTCGTCGGCGTCCTGTCCGAGGCCGACCTGGTGGCCCGTCAGGCCGAGCCACCCGAGCCCGCCCGGCGCCGTCTGCCCGCCCTGGCGCTGACCGGCGCCGCCCGGCGCCGCGCCGCCAAGGACCGGGCCCGCACGGCCGGCCGGCTGATGACCGAGCCGCCCGTCACCGTGGGCGCCGGGGCCACCGTCGCCGAGGCCGCCCGGACCATGACCGAGCGGGGCGTGGAACGGCTGCCCGTCGTGGACGAGGAGGACCGGCTGGTCGGCATCGTCACCCGGCGCGACCTGCTCCAGGTCTTCCTCAAGCCGGACCGGGGCATCCGCGACGAGGTGATCGAGGAGATCCTGCGGCGCGCGCTGTGGCTGCCGCCGCGGAGCGTCGACGTCTCCGTGGTGGAGGGCGTGGTGACCCTCGCCGGCCGGATGGAGCGCAAGAGCGACACGGAGATCGCCGTGTCGATGACCCGCCGGATCGACGGCGTCGTGGCCGTGGTCGACCGGCTCACCTACCGGCTGGACGACTCCCACCTGCGGCCCGCCCGGCATCAGCCGCACGGCGTCACCGAGGACTGGCTGCGCAGCCTGTGAGAAGCGCTGGACGGCGACGCCCGCCAGGGCGCCGGCCGCTCCACGCGCGAACGCGCGACGCCGGCGCCTGCCGCCGGGGGCCGCGCGAACCGGCACCAACGAGCAGAACCCGTACAGGAGGTGGGCACCATGCCCGCACCCGAGTCCGCACCCGTCATCGCCGGAGTCGACGGATCACCCGAAAGCCTCGCCGCCGCCGAGTGGGCGGCCCGCGAGGCGGCGCGGCGCGACCGGCCACTGCGCCTGATCCACGCCAGGGAGTGGCATCCGGCCGGGCCGGACGGCGAGCCCGTGAACGCCACGCGGCGGCAGCCGGCGCCACCGGCGCTGCGCCGGGCGGAGGAACGGATCCACGGCGCGGTCCCCGCCGCGCGCGTCACCGACGAGGAGATGGAGGGCCCGGCGACCGCCGCCCTGCTGAAGGCGGCCGAACGGGCGGAGTTGCTCGTCCTGGGCTCGCGCGGGCTGACCGGTCTCGCCGGGTTCCTGGTGGGGTCCGTGGCGCTGGGGGTGGTCGGGCAGGCCACCGGACCCGTCGTCCTGGTCAGGGCGGGCGAGGACGCCGCGGACGAGCACCTGCCGGCCGCGGGTGGCAGCGCCTCGACCCGCACCGGTTACCGCGACGTGGTGCTGGCTCTCGACGTCAAGGACCCGTGCGACGAGGTCATCGAGTTCGCCTTCGAGGCGGCCCGGCTGCGGCGGGCCCGGCTGCGCGCGGTGCACGCCTGGCAGTCGCCGCCCGCCTTCGGCCTCGGCCCCGGTGACATCGCCCTGGTGGACGGCCCCTGCCGGGCGGAGGAGTGGCAGGGCTTCGTCTCCGCCGTCCTCCAGGTCTGGCGGGACAAGTGCCCCGACGTGGACGTCCTGGAGACGGTCGTACGGGAGAAGCCGGCCACCGCGCTGGTGCGGGCCGCGTCCGGCGCGAGCCTGCTCGTGGTGGGCCGCCGTCTCACCGGCCGGCCGGCGCTGGTGCGTACGGGCCCCGTCACCCACGCCGCGATACGTCACGTCGGCTGCCCCGTGGCCGTCGTACCGCACCACTGAGCGGGCGGCCGGTCACCAGGGTGCCGCCGCGGTCACCGCGTGAAGAGGGTCAGACGCGGACGCCGAACATGAACGGCCCGCCGATGGTGTCCATCGACTCGTACCGCACGACCGTGCCGGTGCGAGGGGCGTGCAGTACCTGGCCGTTGCCGGCGTAGAGGCCGACGTGGTGCAGGTCGTTGAAGAAGAAGACCAGGTCGCCGACCTGGAGCTGGCTGCGGGTGAGGCGAGTGCCGATGCCGGACTGGGCCTCGGAGGTGCGGGGTATGGAGACGCCGGCCTGGGCGTAGGCCCAGGAGGTCAGGCCCGAGCAGTCGAAGGAGGAGGGGCCGGTCGCGCCGTAGACGTACGGGGTGCCGATCTTGCTCTGCGCGGCGGAGAACGCCGCGGCGGCCCGGCCGGAGGCGGAGGAGTCGTTGCCGAGGTCCAC
>NZ_JBEYRK010000021.1:0-140559 GCF_040704065.1 Streptomyces sp. NPDC047869 | reverse complement strand
GCGAGGAGATCACCCAGAACGGGCTCGGCGGCGCCGACGTGCACGCCGAGACCTCCGGCGTCTGCCACTTCGCCTACGACGACGAGGAGACCTGCCTGGAGGAGGTGCGCTACCTGCTCTCCCTCCTGCCGCGCAACAACCGCGAGACCCCGCCCGCCGCGCCCTGCGACGACCCGGCGGACCGGCGCTGCGACAGCCTGGCCGACCTGGTGCCCGCCGACGGCAACCGCCCGTACGACATGACCAAGGTCATCGAGGAGATCGTCGACGACGGCGAGTACCTCGAGGTGCACCAGCGCTGGGCGCGCAACATCATCTGCGCGCTGGCCCGGCTGGACGGCCAGGTGGTCGGGATCGTCGCCAACCAGCCGCAGAGCCTGGCCGGCGTGCTGGACATCGAGGCGTCCGAGAAGGCCGCCCGCTTCGTGCAGATGTGCGACGCGTTCAGCATCCCGATCGTCACCCTGCTCGACGTACCCGGCTTCCTCCCGGGTGTCGGACAGGAGCACGGCGGCATCATCCGGCACGGCGCGAAACTGCTGTACGCCTACTGCGACGCGACCGTGCCGCGCATCTCCCTGATCCTGCGCAAGGCCTACGGCGGCGCCTACATCGTGATGGACTCCCAGTCCATCGGCGCCGACCTCACCTACGCCTGGCCCACCAACGAGATCGCCGTGATGGGCGCCGAGGGCGCGGCGGGCGTCATCTTCCGCCGCCAGATCGCCGAGGCCGACGACCCCGAGGCCATGCGGGCGGAGCTGGTCAAGGAGTACAAGGCCGAGCTGATGCATCCCTACTACGCGGCCGAGCGCGGTCTGGTGGACGACGTGATCGACCCGGCCGACACCCGCCACGTCCTGATCGGCGCCCTGGCGATGCTGCGCACCAAGCACGCCGAGCGACCCGCCCGCAAGCACGGCAACCCGCCCCAGTGACGGAGGTCCCATGAGCGCGTCCCCCACTCCCCCCATCCGCGTCGAGAAGGGCCAGGCCACCGACGAGGAACTGGCCGCCCTCGCGGTGCTGCTGCTCAGCCGCACCGCCCTGGCCGGGGCCGGCACCGAGCCCGGCTCCCCGGGCACCACCTCCTGGCGTCCGCACGCCTACCACGCCCCGCACAGCTGGCAGCGGGGCTGAGCCGGCGGCCACCGAGTCCCCCGGCGGCCCGGCACACCCGGGCCGCCGGGGGCGCGCTCAGTCCTGCACGAGCGTGATGTCCTGCTGCCGGACGGCGTGGAAGTAGGGCATCGGCGCGAGGCCCGAGGGCCGCAGCTCCAGGAGGGTGGCCTCGACGTGGGCCGCGCCGGTCCTCAGCGGTTCGGCACCGGCCTTGTGCGATGCCTTCCCCGACCTGGGCGCCGCCTTCGCCGCCTTGCCGGACACCTTTCCGTCCTTGTGCGACGCCTTCACGGACCTGGCCGAGGTCTTCATGGACCTGGCCGAGGCCTTGTCTGCCTTGCCTGACGCCTTCCCGGCCCCGGCCGCCTTCTTCCCGGCCTTCCGCGCCGCCTTCCCGGCCTCGGACGGCTTGCCCGCGGCCTTGGGCGACGTCTTCTCCGCCCCGGCCGACGCCGTCCCGGCCGTGACGCTTCCCGGACCGCTCTTCGCCGCCTCCGCGTCGGCCTCGCCGGAGTTCGACCAGTGGTGCTCGGCGCCGTCGCACACGGCGCTGGTGCCGCCGATGGCGTACTTGACGCCGGGGTCGGTCTGGGTGACCGAGGAGCTGACGAACACCGGTCCGCTGCTGCCGGTGCAGCGGTAGGTGCCGGAGAGGGTGATGGTGCCGTCGGCGGCGATCCGGCCGGTGGCGTCGACGGTGAGGCTCTCGGTCGGGTCGGCGACGGCGGCCGGTGCGGCGACGGCGCACAGCAGCGCTGCGGCGCCGAGGCCGGCGGCGAGGGCGGGGCGTACGGGCATGGGGGGACCTCCCGGTCACGGGGTGTGGGGGTTCCACTCGTACCGGGCGGTCCGGGACCCCGCCGTGACCGTCACCCCTTCGGTGGCGCGTCACCCGGCAGCACCGCGAACCCGTCCAGCTCGACCAGCGCCCGCTCGTCCCACAGCCGTACGACCTGGACGACGGCCATCGCCGGATAGTCGCGGCCCGCCGACTCCCGCCAGATGCTGCCCAGTCGGCGGGCGTGGGCGCGGTAGCCGGCGACGTCGGTGGTGTAGACGGTGACGCGGGCCAGGTCTGCCGGGGTGCCGCCGGCCGCGCGCAGGGCGGTGAGCAGATTGGTGAGTGCCCGCTCGAACTGCTCGACGAGTGTGTCGCCGGTGACTTCGCCGTCGCCGTCGAGGGCGGTCTGGCCGGCCAGGAACACCAGCCGGGTGCCGGTCGCGACGACGGCGTGCGAGAAGCCCGTGGGCGGGGACAGCTCGGGCGGGTTGACGCGCTCGGTGCTCACCGGGCCTCCCTCTCGGGCCGCGTGGCGTACAACTCCTTGGCGATGATGCCCCGCTGCACCTCGCTGGCGCCCTCGTAGATCCGCGGCGCGCGCACCTCGCGGTAGAGGTGTTCCAGCAGGTGGCCGCGGCGCAGGGCGCGGGCGCCGTGCAACTGGACGGCGGTGTCGACGACGTACTGCGCGGTCTCGGTGGCCAGCAGTTTGGCCATCGCGGCCCGCCCCGGCACATCGGCGGCGCCCTCGTCGTACGCCGTCGCCGCCGCGTACACCATCAGCCGGGCCGCCTCGGTGCGCAGGGCCATCTCGGCGACCTGGTGGGCGACCGTCTGCAGGTCCCGCAGCTTGCCGCCGAACGCGTCGCGTTCGGCGGTGTGCTCGAGCGTGGCGTCGAGCGCCGCCTGGGCCATGCCGACCGCGAAGGCGCCGACGCTGGGCCGGAAGAGGTTGAGGGTGCCCATGGCGACGGCGAAGCCTCGGTCGGGCTCGCCGAGCACGTCGTCCGCGGTGACGGGGACGGCGTCCAGGTGCAGGGCGCCGATCGGGTGCGGGGAGAGCATCTCCAGCGCGGAGCCGGTGAGGCCGGGCCGGTCGGCGGGGAGCAGGAAGGCGGTCACCCCGCGGGCTCCGGCGCCGGGCGTGGTGCGGGCGAAGACGGTGTAGAAGTCGGCCTCGGGGGCGTTGGAGATCCAGCACTTCTCGCCGGTGAGCCGCCAGCCGGAGCCGCGGTCCGGTTCGGCCGTGAGGGCCAGGGCGGCCGCGTCGGATCCGGCCCCCGGCTCGCTGAGCGCGAACGCGGCCACCGCGCCGCCCTCGGCCACCCGGGGCAGCCAGCGCTCGCGCTGGGCGGTGGTGCCGTGGGCGTGCACCGGGTGGGCGCCCAGGCCCTGGAGGGCGAGGGCGGTCTCCGCCTCGGTGCAGGCCTGCGCCAGCGCCTCGCGCATCAGACACAGGTCCAGGGCGCCGGAGGTGAACAGGCGGGCGAGCAGGCCGAGCCGGCCGAGTTCGGCGAGGAGGGCCCGGTCGACCCGGCCCGGCTCCCCCTTGTCGGCGATCGGGCGCAGCCGTTCGGCGGCCAGGGTGCGCAGTTCGGCGCGCCAGGCGGTCCGCTCCGGTCCCAGTGAGAATGCGGGCACTGCCGGTCCTCCCTCCGGGGCGGGCCGGCGATGACCCTCCCGTCTCCGTCCGACGGTATCGCGCACAGTTGACTGTCGTCATCAACACGATACGCTCCAGATGCGAGCGCAGTCAGGACGCCCGTCTCGACGCCGTCAGGCAAGGGGGCGCACCGCCATGAACGTCTCCGCCCACGTCGACACCTTCACGCGTGACCATCTTCCGCCGCCGGGCGAGTGGCCCGAGCTGCTCTTCGACCTGGCGGAGCTGCGCTACCCCGAACGGCTCAACTGCGCGGCCGAGCTGCTCGCGCACGGCGACCCGGACCGCCCGGTCTTCCACACCCCGGGCGGCCCTTCGTGGACCTACGGCGTCCTGCGCGCCCGCGTCGACCGGATCGCCCATGTCCTCACCGGCGAACTGGGCGTCGTGCCCGGCAACCGGGTCCTGCTGCGCGGACCGACCACCCCCTGGCTCGCCGCGTGCTGGCTCGCCGTGCTGAAGGCGGGCGCGGTGGCGGTCACCGTGCTGGCCCAGCAGCGGCCGCACGAGCTGGCCACGATGTGCGAGATCGCCCGGGTCCGGCACGCGCTGTGCGACATACGGGCCGTGGACGACCTGGCGAAGGCCGGGATACCGGGCCTGCGCATCCTCGCCTACGGCGGTGAGGCGCCCGACGACCTGCTGCGCCGCCCTGCGCCGGACACCCCCTTCCCGGCGGTCGGCACCGCCGCCGACGACGTGGCCCTGATCGCCTTCACCTCGGGCACCACGGGCCGCCCGAAGGGGTGCATGCACTTCCACCGGGACGTGCTGGCCGTCGCCGACACCTTCTCCGCGCATGTGCTGCGGCCCCGGCCCGACGACGTGTTCACCGGCAGTCCCCCGCTCGGCTTCACGTTCGGTCTGGGCGGTCTGGTGATCTTCCCGATGCGGGCGGGCGCCAGCGCGCTGCTGCTCGAACAGGCGGGGCCGCGCCAGTTGCTGCCGGCCATCGCCGGGCACCGGGTCTCGGTGCTGTTCACCGCGCCGACCGCGTACCGCGCGATGCTCGAGGCGATGGACGGCCACGACCTCTCGTCGCTGCGGCGCTGCGTGTCGGCCGGCGAGAACCTGCCCGCGGCCACCTGGCGGGCGTGGCACGAGCGCACCGGGCTGCGCATCATCAACGGCATCGGCGCCACCGAGCTGCTGCACATCTTCGTCTCCGCCGCCGACGAGCGGATCAGACCCGGCACCACCGGAGTCCCGGTCCCGGGCTGGCAGGCGCGGGTCCAGGACACGTACGGCGACCCGGTGCCGGACGGTGAGCCCGGACTGCTGGCCGTGCGCGGCCCGGTCGGCTGCCGCTATCTCGCCGACCCGCGGCAACGGGAGTACGTGCGTGGCGGCTGGAACGTCACCGGCGACACGTACGTCCGCGAGAGCGACGGCTACTTCCGCTACGTGGCCCGCGCGGACGACATGATCATCTCAGCCGGGTACAACATCGCCGGACCGGAGGTGGAGGACGCCCTGCTGCGCCACCCCGACGTGGTCGAGACGGCGGTGGTCGGCCGTCCCGACGAGGTGCGCGGCCAGGTGGCGGTGGCCTACACGGTGCTGCGGGACGGGGCGGCGCGCGACCCGGAGCCGCTGCGCGCCTTCCTCAAGTCGGAGCTGGCGCCCTACAAGTGCCCGCGCGAGTTCGTCTTCCTCGACGCGCTGCCCCGCACGGCCACCGGCAAGCTGCAGCGGTTCCGGCTGCGCACCGCCGGTGACCGGCCATGACCCAGACGACCTAAAATGATCAACGTGTCCGAGCAGCACGCCCCCAGGTCCCTCATCGTCACGCTGTACGGCGCGTACGGCCGCTTCATGCCCGGCCCGGTGCCCGTCGCCGAGCTGATCCGACTGCTGGCCGCGGTCGGGGTGGACGCGCCCTCCGTCCGTTCCTCGGTGTCCCGGCTCAAACGCCGCGGGCTGCTGCTGCCGGCCCGCACCCGGGCCGGCTCGGCCGGGTACGCACTCTCCGCCGAGGCCCGCCAGTTGCTGGAGGACGGCGACCTCCGCATCTACGCGACCGCTCCCCCCGAGGACGAGGGCTGGGTGCTGGCGGTGTTCTCCGTGCCCGAGTCGGAACGGCAGAAGCGGCACGTCCTGCGCTCCCGGCTGGCCGGACTGGGCTTCGGCACGGCGGCGCCCGGGGTGTGGATCGCCCCGGCCCGGCTGTACGAGGAGACCCGGCACACCCTGCGCCGCCTGGCCCTCGACCCGTACGTCGACCTCTTCCGGGGCGAGCACCTCGGCTTCGCCGCCACCCCGGAGGCCGTCACCCGCTGGTGGGACCTGACGGCGATCGCCAAGGTGCACGAGGGCTTCCTGGACGCCCACGCGCCCGTCCTGCACGCCTGGGAGCGGCGCGCCGACACCCCGCCGGAGGAGGCCTACCGGGACTATCTGACGGC
The DNA here is from genome assembly GCF_040704065.1 of Streptomyces sp. NPDC047869. Taxonomy (NCBI): domain Bacteria; kingdom Bacillati; phylum Actinomycetota; class Actinomycetes; order Kitasatosporales; family Streptomycetaceae; genus Streptomyces; species Streptomyces sp. NPDC047869. The sequence continues at coordinate 134,588 of NZ_JBEYRK010000021.1, read as the reverse complement.
GCTGGACTCCTGGCGGCACCTGCCCTACACCGACCCGGGCCTGCCCGCCCGGCTGCTGCCCGCCGACTGGCCGGGGGTCCGCTCGGCGCGGGTGTTCCGGGGGCTGCACGAGCGGTTGCGCGACGCGGGGGCGGAGTTCGTGGGGACGGAGCCCGCGGGGGCGTGAGCCCCTGCGGGTCAGAAGCGGCGCAGCCGCAGCGCGATGCCGTGCCCGACCGCGAGGTAGAGCACGGCGGGAAGTCCGTAGTTGAGCAGCACCCGGAGGTTCTCCGTGTCCATCGTGAAGATGTCCTGCGACCACCAGGCCAGCGCGTCGGCCACACCCTCCACGAAACCCACGAAGATGTTCGCGTGGTTGGCCTCCAGCAGGTACAGCAGGATCCACAGCCCCAGGAACGCCGCCGCGACGTCGGCGACGGTGTGGATGATCAGAGCGGTGCGCCGGGTGCCCGAGCCGTCCCCGCGGCGCTGCCGGCCGGGGCCGGCGGACCGGTAGGCGGGCTCCGCGTACTGCGGCTCAGGGGCCGGGGGGCCGCCGTAACCGTATCCGGGGGGCTCGGGCAGGGGCCTGGTGTCGTTCATCGCGGTCTCGGTCTCTCTCGTCTCCGGCATGGACCAACCGAACGTAGCCAGCCGAAGCGGAACAAGCGGTTCAGGAACCGTGCGGATCACGTGGAAGGCGTGTGACCGGTACCGCGCGGCTCCTCCTCGCCGTCCTCGTCATCGTCCGCCGAGCGACAGCCGGGGTTTCGGCGCGTCCGTGCGGCCGGTCTGCGGCCGCCTGCTGCCCGCCCGGTAGGGGTCGGGCCAGGCCACGCCGGGCCCCTCGTAGCCCTGCTCGGCGGCCGCGTGCAGCGTCCAGTGCGGGTCGTACAAGTGCGGCCGGGCCAGCGCGCACAGGTCCGTACGCCCGGCGAGGATCAGGGAGTTGACGTCGTCCCAGGAGGAGATCGCGCCGACCGCGATCACCGGGACGCGGACCTCGTGCCGGATGCGGTCGGCGAACGGAGTCTGGTACGAGCGCCCGAACTCCGGCCGCTCCTCGGCCACCACCTGCCCGGTGGAGACGTCGATCGCGTCGGCGCCGTGCGCCGCGAAGGCCCGGGCGATCCCGACCGCGTCCTCGGCGCCGGTGCCGCCCTCGGCCCAGTCGGTGGCGGAGATCCGCACGGTCATGGGCCGGTCGGCCGGCCACACCGCGCGCACGGCGTCGAAGACCTCCAGCGGGAACCGCAGCCGGTTCTCGGGCGAGCCGCCGTAGGCGTCGGTGCGGAGGTTGGTGAGCGGGGAGAGGAAGCCGGAGAGCAGATAGCCGTGGGCGCAGTGCAGTTCGAGCAGGTCGAAGCCGGCCCGCGCGGCCCGCCCGGCGGCCGCGGCGAACTGCTCCCGGATGTCGGTCAGCTGGGCGCGGGTGAGGCCGCGCGGGGTCTGGCCGTCCGGCTTGTAGGGCAGCGGGGAGGCGGCCACCAGCGGCCAGTTGCCGTCGGGCAGCGGTTCGTCCATGCCCTCCCACATCAGCCGGGTGGAGCCCTTGCGGCCGCTGTGGCCGAGCTGGACGCCGATCGCGGTGCCCGGTGCCCGGTGGTGCACGAAGTCGGTGATCCGCCGCCATGCCTCGCCCTGCCGGCCGGTGTAGAGGCCGGCGCAGCCGGGGGTGATCCGGCCCTCCTCGCTCACGCACACCATCTCGGTCATCACCAGGCCGGCCCCGCCGAGGGCGCGGGCGCCCAGGTGGACGAGGTGGAAGTCGCCGGGGACGCCGTCGTCGGCCGAGTACATGTCCATGGGCGACACCACGACCCGGTTGCGCAGGGTCAGTCCGCGCAGCCGGAACGGGGTGAACATGGGGGGCGTGCCCGGCGGGCAGCCGAACTCCCGCTCGACGGCACCGGTGAAGTGCGCGTCGCGCAGCCGGAGGTTGCCGTGGGTGACCCGGCGGCTGCGTGTGAGCAGGTTGAAGGCGAACTGGCGGGACGGCTGGCCGAGGTAGCGCTCCAGGTTCTCGAACCACTCCAGGCTGGCCCGGGCGGCCCGCTGGGTGGAGGCGACGACGGGCTTGCGCTCCTCCTCGTAGGCGGCCAGTGCGCTGGGCATGTCGGGCTGTTCCTCGACGCACGCGGCCAGCGCCAGCGCGTCCTCCACGGCGAGCTTGGTGCCGGAGCCGATGGAGAAGTGGGCGGTGTGGGCGGCGTCGCCGAGGAGGACGACGTTGCCGTCGGACCAGCGCTCGTTGACCACCGTGCGGAAGGTCGTCCACACCGACTTGTTGGAGCGCAGCGGCCGTCCGCCGAGGGCGTCGGCGAAGATCTTCGCGCAGCGCTCGACGGACTCCCGCGGCTCGGCCTCGTCGAATCCGGCGGCCCGCCAGACCTCCTCGCGCATCTCCACGATCACGGTGGAGGCGCCGAGTCGGTTCGGCGGCCCGGAGGGCCTCGTTGAGGGGTGGTGGTCGGGAGACGGGCGGGCGAACGGGTAGGCGTGCAGCTGCATGACGCCGTGCTCGGTCTCGGCGATCTCGAAGCGGAAGGCCTCGAAGGCGAAGTCGGCCGCCAGCCAGATGTAGCGGCAGCGGTGGGCGGTCACCCGGGGCCGGAACGCGTGGGCGTGGGCGTCGCGGGTGGTGCTGTTGACTCCGTCGGCGGCGACGACCAGGTCGTACTCCTCGGCGAGCCGGGCGACAGGCGGTGCCGCGGTGCGGAAGCGGAGGTCCACGCCCAGGCAGCGGCAGCGCTCGTGCAGGATCTCCAGCAGCCGGCGCCTGCCGAGCGCGGCGAAGCCGTGTCCGCCGGAGGTGTGGCGGGTGCCCCGGTGGACGATGTCGATGTCGTCCCAGCGGACGAAGTCGCGCCGCAGGGCCTCGTGGACCACGGGGTCGGCGTGCTCGATGCCGCCCAGGGTCTCGTCGGAGAGGACCACGCCGAAGCCGAAGGTCTCGTCGGGGGCGTTGCGCTCCCAGACGGTGACCTCCCGGGCGGGATCGAGCCGTTTCAGCAGTGCGGCCGCGTAGAGACCGCCGGGGCCCCCGCCGGTGATCGCCACGCGCAGGGGGCGGCCGGCCATCGCGGCTACCTCCCCCGCCACTTCGGCGGCCGCTTCTCCTGGAAGGCGGCGTGGAACTCCGCGTAGTCCTCGCCGTTCATCAGCAGGGCCTGGGTCGAGGCGTCCAGCTCGATCGACGCGGCCAGCGGCATGTCCAGCTCGGCCGTGAGCAGCGCCTTGGTCTGGGCGTACGCCAGGGCGGGTCCGTCGGCCAGGCGGCGGGCCAGGTCCCGCGCCGTCCCGTCCGTGTGGCCCTCCTCCGCCGTCACGCTGATCAGGCCGATCCGCTCGGCCTCCGCCGCGCGCACCGGTTCGCCCAGCATCAGCAGCCGGGTCGCGTGACCGAGCCCGACGACGCGGGGCAGCAGGTAGGCCGCGCCCATGTCGCCGCCGGAGAGGCCGACGCGGGTGAAGAGGAAGGCGAACCGGGCCGAGGGGTCCGCGACGCGGAAGTCGGCCGCCAGGGCGAGCACGGCGCCGGCGCCCGCGGCCACGCCGTGCACGGCGGCGATCACCGGGAACGGGCACTCCCGGATCGCCCGGACCACCTGCCCGGTCATCCGGTTGAAGTCGAGGAGCTGGGCGGTGTCCATGGACAGGGTGGCGCCGATGATCTCGTCCACGTCTCCGCCGGAGCAGAAGCCGCGGCCCTCACCGGCCAGCACCAGGGCGCGGACCGACCGCTCCCGGGACAGCTCGGCGAGCAGGTCGCGCAGGTCGGCGTAGGCGCCGAAGGTGAGGGCGTTGAGCCTGTCGGGGCGGGCGAGGGTGACGGTGGCGACACCGTCGTCGAGCTGGACCCGCAGGTGCTCCCACGTGGAGGTGCGGGCGGCGGAGCCGGTGAAGGGACTCATGACGTGCGGCCTCCTGGAGGGGGGCGGTGCCTCACGTTGCTGCGGTGGTGCCTCACGGTGCGGTACCCCATGAAGCTATCACCTGTTCGTGACTGTCGTCACGATAGCGCGACAACCTGCTCCGGGACGGGCCCGGTCCCGTCACACGCGTCACCGGTCGTCCACAGCCGCGTAACAGTGGGCCCGGCAGGGCGAGGCGGGGCGCCCCGGCGGGTAGGCCGCCGGTGGCGGGGCTGAGCGGCCCCGCGCGGTGCCCGCCGACGGTCCTCGTGGCCGGGCCCGTACCATTTCTACGGTTGAAAGCAGGACAGCCTGCTCCATGAACGGACTCGCCTTGTACGAACGCCCCGCCGAATCGGCCTCCTGGCGCATCGCGCTGCCGCACACGACCGCGGCGGTGCCCGTGGCGCGTGCCCTGGTCCGGTCGGCCCTGGCGGAGGTGGAGCACGCGGCCGACAGTGACACCGCCGAGCTGCTGACGGCGGAGCTGGTGGCCAACGCGGTGGAGCACACCGCCGGGCGCGGCCCGATCGAGCTGGTGGTGGAGCTGCGGCCGGGCGGCTGCCAGGTCGAGGTGCACGACCCGGACCCGGCGCCGCCGGGGCATCTCACCCGTCCGGTGATCGAGGAGCCCGACCCCTGGCAGGAGGGCGGGCGCGGGCTGCTGCTGATCCGCGCCCTCAGCTCGTCCTGCGGTCACCGCCCGACCGCTTCGGGCAAGGCGGTGTGGTTCAGACTGCCAGTGGTTCCCGGTCAGCGGCGTCCGGCGTGACCTCGGGGGACGCCTGGGCCAGCGTGGAGTGCCGGCGCCCGTAGGCGGCGTAGACCGCGAGGCCCACCACGAGGAACACCGCGAACTGGATCCAGGTCCGCCAGCCGGTCTCGTACATCAGGTACAGGCAGAAGGCGACGCCGAGCAGCGGTCCGACCGGGTAGAGCGGCACCCGGAAGCTGCGGCTCAGGCCCGGCTCGCGGCGGCGCAGGGTGATCACCGCGATGTTGACGACGGCCATGATCGCGAGTGTGCCGATGGTGCACAGGTTCATCACGGCGTCCAGGGAGGCGAAGGCCGCCGGGACCGCGAAGACGACCGCGACGATCAGCGTGCCGGCCACCGGGGTGGAGGTGCGCGGCGACACCTTCTCGAAGACGCGCGGGATCAGGCCGTCCCGGGACATCGACATCAGGATGCGGGTCTGGCCGTACATCACGGCCAGCACGACGGAGGCGATGGCGACGACCGCGCCGAAGGCGATGACACCGCCGCCGATGGCGGAGCCGGTGACCTCGTTGACGACGTACGACAGCGCCGCGGGCCGGCCGGCGACCTGCTTGCCGCCGATGGCGCCGATCGCGGCGAGCGCGACCGCGCAGTAGAGCAGGGTGACCAGGCCCATGCAGACGAGGATCGCGACGGGGATGTCCCGGCGCGGGTTCTTCGCCTCCTCACCGGCCGTGGTGATCGCGTCGAAGCCGATGTAGGAGAAGAAGGCGGCGGTGGTGCCCGCGCCGATGCCGCCGAGGCCGGCCGGGGAGAACGGGGTCAGGTTGCCGTGCTTGAAGGCGCTGTAGCCGACGGCGCAGAAGGCCAGCAGGATGACGAGCTTCACGGCGGCCATCGCGGCGGTCGCCCGGGCGCTCTCCCGCACCCCGCGCACCAGCAGCACGGACGCCATGGCGATGACGATCACGGCGGGCAGGTTCACGATCCCGCCGTCGCCCGGACCCGCGGACAGCGCGGCCGGCAGCTGCAGGCCGGTGAGGCTGTGCAGGAGCTCGTTGACGTACTCGCTCCAGCCGACCGCGACCGCCGAGATGGAGACGCCGTACTCCAGCAGCAGGCACCAGCCGACCAGGAAGGCGGTGGACTCGCCGAGGCCCGCGTAGGCGAAGGAGTACGAGGAGCCGGAGACCGGGATCGCGCCGCCCAGCTCGGCGAAGGAGAGCGCGGTGAAGACGCAGGTGATCGCGGCGAGGACGAAGGAGATGACGACGGCGGGGCCGGCCTGGGCGACGGAGTCGGAGAGTCCGACGAAGATGCCGGTGCCGACGATGGCGCCGACGCCGAAGCAGATGAGCTGGAAGAGGCCCATCGTGCGCTTGAGGCCGTGGCCCTCGCGGTCGGCGCCGGACTCGGCGACGAGCAGTTGCGGGGACTTGATGCGGTGAGCGGGCATGGGGGGTGGTGCTCGTTTCTGGTGGTGCGGGCGCCCCGGTGGGGGCGCGGCGGCGGCCGGGAGGGGGTGGTCCGGGCCGCCGTTCAGGATAAGGCCAGGTGAAGCGGGTGGGGCAAGTGTCCGCGTGGGGCGGTGGGTCAGGCGAGGGTCGCGACCAGGATCGCCTTGATGCTGTGCAGCCGGTTCTCCGCCTCGTCGAAGACGACCGAGTGGGCGGACTCGAACACCTCGTCGGTCACCTCCAGGGAGGTCAGGCCGTGGGTCTCGTGGATCTCCTGGCCGACCTTGGTGCCGAGGTCGTGGAAGGCGGGCAGGCAGTGCAGGAACTTCACGTCCGGATCGCCGGTGGCGCGCAGGACGTCCATGGTCACGGCGTAGGGGCCGAGGGCGGCGATCCGCTCGTCCCAGACCTCCTTGGGCTCGCCCATGGAGACCCACACGTCGGTGGCGACGAAGCCGGCGCCCGCGACGCCCTCGGCGATCTCCTCGGTGAGGGTGATCCGGGCACCGCTGGACTCGGCCAGCTCGCGGGCGCGGTCGACGATCTCCTGGGCGGGCCAGTAGGACTTCGGGGCGACGATTCGTACGTCCATGCCGAGCAGGGCGCCGGTGACCAGGTAGGAGTTGCCCATGTTGAAGCGGGCGTCGCCGAGGTAGGCGAAGGCGGTCTCCCGCAGCGGCCGGGTGCTGTGCTCGGCCATGGTGAGCGCGTCGGCCAGCATCTGGGTGGGGTGCCAGTCGTCGGTGAGCCCGTTGTAGACGGGCACACCGGCGTACGCGGCCAGCTCCTCGACCTTGGCCTGACTGTCGCCGCGGTACTCGATCGCGTCGAACATCCGGCCGAGGACGCGGGCGGTGTCCTTCACGGACTCCTTGTGCCCGATCTGCGAGCCGGCCGGGTCGAGGTACGTCGTGGTGGCACCCTGGTCGGCGGCGGCGACCTCGAACGCGCAGCGGGTGCGCGTCGAGGTCTTCTCGAAGATCAGCGCGATGTTGCGGCCGCGCAGGTACTGGGTCTCGGTCCCGGCCTTCTTCGCCGCCTTCAGCTCCGCGGCCAGCTCGACCAGACCGCGGAACTCGGCCTCGGTGAAGTCCAGCTCCTTGAGGAAGTGGCGGCCGGCGAGGGCGGTCGGGACAGTCGCCATGGGGGCGCTCCAGGGGTACGGGGTACTCGGGACTTTTGGAAGTCTATACGATGCTCCACATTTCTATACAGGCGCCCGCTCCACGGGGCAGCTCATGCACCGCGGCCCGCCCCGGCCGCGCCCCAGCTCGCTGCCCGGGATCTCGATCACCTCGATGCCCTGTTTGCGCAGGTGGGTGTTGGTGGTGGCGTTGCGTTCGTAGGCGATGACGACGCCCGGCTCGACGGCGAGCACGTTGCAGCCGTCGTCCCACTGCTCGCGCTCGGCGGCGTGCACGTCCTGGGTGGCGGTGAGCACCCGGATCTCACCGAGCCCCAGCGCGGCGGCGATGGCGCGGTGCATGTGCTCGGGCGGATGGTCGGTGACCTTGAGCTCGCGCTCCCCGTCGCCCGGCTGGATGGTGTACGAGCGCAGCATGCCGAGCCCGGCGTACTGGGTGAAGGTGTCGCCGTCGACCATGGTCATCACCGTGTCCAGGTGCATGAAGGCCCGCCGCTTGGGCATGTCGAGCGCGACGATGGTGTGCGCGGACCCCGCCGCGAACAGCTCGTGCGCCAGCATCTCCACCGCCTGCGGGGTGGTGCGCTCGCTCATGCCGATCAGGACGGCGCCGTTGCCGATCACCAGGACGTCGCCGCCCTCGATGGTGGAGGGGTAGTCGGCCTGCCCCCGGGACCACACATGGAACGTTTCGTCACGGAACAGCGGGTGGTGCCGGTAGATCGCCTCGAAGTGCACGGTCTCCCGCTGCCTGGCCGGCCGGCGCATGGCGTTGATGGAGACGCCGTCGTAGATCCAGGCCGAGGTGTCCCGGGTGAAGAGGTGGTTGGGCAGCGGGCGGAGCAGGAAGTCGTCCAGGTCCATGACGTGGAAGCGGACGGAGGCGGGCTCGGCGTGACCGTCCAGGAACTCCCGCTTGGTCATGCCGCCGACCAGCGCCTCGGCCAGCTCGCCGGAGGCCATCCGGTCGAAGGCGGCCCGCAGCGGGCCGGTGGCGAGGGGACCGTACTCCTTCTCGTCGAAGACGCGGTCCAGGACGAGGGCGCGGGCCTCCGGGATCTCCAGGGTCTCGGTGAGCAGGTCGCCGAAGAGGTGGACGGCGACCCCCCGGTCGCGCAGGACGTCCGCGAATCCGTCGTGCTCGGCGCGCGCCCGGCGCACCCACAGCACGTCGTCGAAGAGCAGGGCGTCCTTGTTGCTGGGGGTGAGCCTTTTGAGCTCGAGGTCGGGCCGGTGCAGGATCACCCGGCGGAGCTGCCCGGCCTCGGAGTGGACGTGGTATGCCATGCCTCCATCCTGGCCACCGGTGCCCGCCTTCACGCTCTTCTCGGCCGTTTCCGCCTCGTCCTGTTTTCGTCCCCCTGACACGAAAGGGGCCCGCTGAGACGGAGTCCCGCGCGTAGCCGGCCACGCGCGGGGCTCCCTCCCACCGCTCACAGCCGCGGGTCGACCGGCTCCGACTCCAGGGCGAGCACCCCGAACACCGCCTCGTGCACCCGCCACAGCGGCTCGCCGTCCGCGAGCCGGTCCAGCGCCTCCAGGCCGAGGGCGTACTCGCGGATCGCCAGCGACCGCTTGTGGCCCAGGAAACGGGCACGCAGGCGGGTGAGGTTGTCGGGGCGCGTGTACTCCGGGCCGTAGATGATCCGCAGGTACTCGCGGCCCCGGCACTTGACGCCGGGCTGCACCAGCCGGCCCTCGCCGTCGCGCACCAGCGCGCCGAGCGGCTTGACGACCATGCCCTCGCCGCCGCGGCCGGTCATCTCCAGCCACCAGTCGACGCCGGCGCGGACCGAGTCGGCGTCGCCCGTGTCGACGTACAGCCGCCGGGTGGTCCGCAGCAGTCCGGTGCCGTCGTGCTCCACCATCCGGTCGATCAGGGCCAGTTGCCCGTCGTGCGGGAGCGCGGCGAGGCTGCGGCCCTGGACGGCCAGGATCTGGAACGGCGCGAGACGGACCCCTTCCAGGCCGTCGGTGGTCCAGCAGTAGCGGCGGTATGCGTCGGTGAACGCGGCCGCGTCCGCGGCCCGACCGCGCTGGCGGTCCAGCAGCCCGCCCACGTCCGTGCCACGGGCCGCGGCGGCCTCCAGGGCGGCGAGGGCGTCCGGGAACACCGCGCCGGACGCGGCGCCGACCGCCGCGTACTGGCTGCGCAGCAGACCCGAGGCCTTCAGCGACCACGGCATCAGCTCGGCGTCCAGCAGCAGCCAGTTCGTGTCGAGCTCGTCCCAGAGGCCGGCCTCCGAGACCGCCGAGCGCAGCCGGCCGAGGATCTCCTCGGTCACCTTCCCGTCGTCGAAGAACGGCCGTCCGGTACGGGTGTACAGGGCGCCGGTGGGGCCCTCCACACCGAACCGCCCGCGCGCCGCCTCCGCGTCCCGGCACACCAGCGCCACCGCGCGCGAGCCCATGTGCTTCTCCTCGCACACGACCCGCGCGACGCCGTCCGCCGCGTACTGCGCGAACGCCTCGGCCGGGTGCTCCAGGTAGCCTTCGACGTCCGAGGTGGCCGTCGGCGCCATGGTCGGCGGCAGGTACGGCAGCAGGCGCGGGTCGACCGCGAAGCGGCTGATGACCTCCAGCGCCGCGGCCGCGTTGTCCTCCCGGACCGCGACCCGGCCCGAGTGCCGGGTCTCCACCACCCGGCGGCCGTGCACGTCCGCCAGGTCCAGCGGCCGTCCGTCCTGTCCGCCGGGCGCCTCACTGCGCAGCGGCCTGGCGGGCTCGTACCAGACCCGCTCGGCCGGTACGTCGACCAGCTCGCGCTCCGGCCAGCGCAGCGCGGTCAGCTTGCCGCCGAACACCGCGCCGGTGTCCAGGCAGATGGTGTTGTTCAGCCAGGTCGCCTCCGGTACCGGGGTGTGGCCGTACACCACGGCGGCCCGGCCGCGGTAGTCCTCCGCCCACGGGTAGCGCACGGGCAGCCCGAACTCGTCGGTCTCGCCGGTGGTCTCGCCGTACAGGGCGTGCGAGCGCACCCGCCCGGAGGTGCGGCCGTGGTACTTCTCGGGCAGGCCCGCGTGGCAGACGACCAGCCGGCCGCCGTCGAGGATGTAGTGGCTGACCAGCCCGTCCAGGAAGCGGCGCACCTCGGCCCTGAACTCCTCGCTCTCGCCCGCCATCTGCTCGATGGTCTCGGCGAGCCCGTGGGTGTGCTGGACCTTGCGGCCCTTGAGGTGGCGGCCGTACTTGTTCTCGTGGTTGCCCGGCACGCACAGCGCGTTGCCGGACGCGGTCATCGACATCACCCGGCGCAGCACGCCCGGGGTGTCCGGGCCGCGGTCGACGAGGTCGCCGACGAACACGGCGGTACGGCCCTCGGGGTGCACGCCGTCGGCGTAGCCCAGCTTGGCGAGCAGGGCCTCCAGCTCGGCCGCGCAGCCGTGGATGTCGCCGATGATGTCGAAGGGGCCGGTGAGGTGGGTCAGGTCGTTGAACCGCTTCTCGGTGACGACGGTGGCGCCCTCGACCTCCTCGGCCCCGCGCAGGACGTGCACCTTGCGGAAGCCCTCGCGCTCCAGGTGCCGCAGCGAGCGGCGCAGTTCGCGGATGTGCCGCTGGATGACCCGGCGGGGCATGTCGGCGCGGTCGGTGCGGGCCGCGTTGCGCTCGGCGCACACGTTCTCCGGGACGTCGAGCACGATGGCGATGGGCAGCACGTCGTACTTCCGGGCCAGCTCGATCAACTGGCGGCGGCCGTCCTGCTGCACGCTGGTGGCGTCGACGACGGTGCGGCGGCCGGCGGCGAGCCGCTTGCCGGCGATGTAGTGCAGCACGTCGAAGGCGTCCCGCGACGCGCTCTGGTCGTTCTCGTCGTCGGAGACGAGGCCGCGGCAGAAGTCCGAGGAGATCACCTCGGTCGGCTTGAAGTGCCGGCGGGCGAAGGTGGACTTGCCGGAACCGGAGGCGCCGACGAGGACGACGAGGGAGAGGTCGGTGACGGGGAGGACCCGTCCCGTGGGTGTCTCGGTCATGCCGCCTTCGCCTCCTTCTCGGCCTTCTCGGCGCCGTCGCTCTCTTCGGCCTTCTCGGTCTTCTCGGCGTTCTCGGTCTTCTCGGTCTTCTCCGTCCGCACGTGGAAGACGGCCATCTGGGTGGGCGGCCCGACCTCGGGATCGTCCGGCCCGACGGGGACGAACCCGACCTCGTAACCGTGCCGTCCGGCCACGGCCGCCGCCCAGGCGCGGAACTCCTCGCGGGTCCACTCGAAGCGGTGGTCGCCGTGCCGGACGTGTCCGGCGGGCAGTGTCTCCCAGCGGACGTTGTACTCGACGTTCGGGGTGGTCACGACGACCGTGCGCGGGCGGGCGTGCCCGAACACCGCGTACTCCAGGGCGGGCAGCCGGGGCAGGTCGAGGTGCTCGATCACCTCGCTGAGCACGGCAGCGTCGTAGCCCTTGAGCCGCTTGTCGGTGTAGGCGAGCGAGCCCTGGACGAGGTTCACCCGGGCCGCCTGCCGCTCCCCCATGCGGTCCAGCTTGAGCCGGCGCGAGGCGATGGCCAGAGCCCGCACCGAGACGTCGACGCCGACGATCTCGGTGAACCGCACGTCCCTGAGCAGCTCCTGCACCAACTGGCCCTGGCCACAGCCCAGGTCGAGGACCCGGGCGGCGCCGGCGTCGCGGAGGGCGGCGAGGATCGCCTCGCGCCGCAGCACGGCGAGGGGAGCCGGCTTCTCCTCGTCCTCGGCCCCGGAGTCCTGCGGGACCGCGTTGTCGATCGCCTCGACCTCGCTGTCGTCGGCCTCGGCCAGCCGCACCAGTTCAAGACGCTCCATCGCCTGCCGGGTCAGCGACCAGCGGCGGGAGAGGTAGCGGCTGGTGATCAGCTTCTGCTCCGGGTGCGTGGGCAGCCAGCCCTCACCGGCGCGCAGCAGCTTGTCCACCTCGTCGGAGGCGACCCAGTAGTGCTTGGCGTCGTCGAGGACGGGCAGCAGGACGTACAGATGACGCAGCGCCTCGGCGAGGGTCAGCGCCTCCGACTCCAGGACCAGCCGGACGTAGCGCGAGTCGCCCCACTCGGGGAACTCGGTGTCGAGCGGGACGGGTTCGGCGGTCACCGTCCAGCCCAGCGGCGCGAACAGCTTCCGTACGAGGTCCGGGCCGCCGCGGGCGGGCAGCGCGGGTACCTCGACGCGCAGCGGCAGGGGCGCGTCGGCCCGCTCCGGGCGGGCCTTGCACACGCCCCGCAGGGCGCTGGAGAAGACGCCGCTCAGCGCGACCGCGAGCAGCGAGGAGGCCGCGTAGGGGCGGTCGTTGACGTACTGCGCGAGTGCCGCGTCGGGCGCTCCGCCGCGGCCCCTGCCCTTGCTCCGCCGCACCAGCGCGACCGCGTCGACCTCCAGCATGAGCGCGGCCGTGCAGCGCTCGGCGTCCGCCTGTGGGTAGAACACGTGGGCGGTGCCGTGGGAGGTGGAGAAGGTCTGCGCCTTGTCGGGATGCTTGTGCAGCAGGTACCCGAGGTCGGTGGCCGGGTGGGCGGCGTCGCCGCGTGTGGAGATCGTCAGGAACACATGTCCGAGTCTCCCCGCTGGCGCACCCCGTCGACCAGTGGTTTTCCGGGACGGAGCGGCCCCTCCGCCCGGTTCGGCGCGGAGGGGCCCAAGAGGTGGGCCGGGGGCCCGGGGTCAGGACAGCTGGGTCTGGACCTGGGAGGAGATCAGTTCCAGGTGGTCCAGGTCGTCGAGGTCGAGGATCTGGAGATAGATACGGGTGGAGCCGGTCTCGGCGTAGCGGCCGATCCGGTCGACCACCTCGGCCGGCGAGCCGGCCAGGCCGTTGGCCTTCAGTTCGTCCACCTCGCGGCCGATCGCGGCGGCGCGGCGGGCGACCTCCTGGTCGTCCCGGCCGACGCACACCACCAGCGCGTTGGAGTAGGTCAGGGCACCGGCTCCGCGGCCCGCCTCCTCGGCGGCGGCGCGCACCCGGCCGAACTGCCGCTCGCTGTCCTCGACGGAGGCGAACGGGATGTTGAACTCGTCGGCGTAGCGGGCGGCGAGGCGCGGGGTGCGGGTGGCGCCGTGGCCGCCGATGAGCACCGGGATCCTCTCCTGGGCGGGCTTGGGCAGCGCGGGCGAGTCGGTGAGGTCGTAGTAGGTGCCGTGGAAGTCGAAGGTCTCGCCGGTCTTGGTGGCCCACAGCCCGGTGACGATCTCGAGCTGCTCCTCCAGGCGCGCGAACTTCTCCTTGGGGAACGGGATGCCGTACGCCTTGTGCTCCTCCTCGAACCAGCCCGCGCCGAGGCCCAGTTCGACCCGCCCGCCGGACATCTGGTCGACCTGGGCGACCTGAATGGCGAGCACGCCGGGCAGGCGGAAGGTGCCGGCCGTCATCAGGGTGCCCAGGCGGATGCGCTTGGTCTCACGGGCCAGGCCGGCCAGCGTGATCCAGGCGTCCGTGGGGCCGGGCAGGCCGTCCACGTTGCCCATCCGGAGGTAGTGGTCGGAGCGGAAGAACGCGTCGAAGCCAAGATCCTCGGTGGCCTTCGCCACGGTGAGCAAGGTGTCGTACGTGGCCCCCTGCTGGGGCTCGGTGAAGATTCGAAGGTCCATACAACCATCCTGCACGGCCCCGGCCCCGCCAACCTCATCGGTACCGCCGGGCACGACCGTCCCGATCAGGTGAATCACGTGGTCGCGGGCGCGGAGTGGGTCCGGCCGGTCACACACCCTGCGGGCTGTCCTCCGCGCCCTCGGGTAACACCTCCACCCGTGCGGCCAGTTTGCGCAGCATCTCCAGGACCCGGTCCCGGGACTCGTCCGCCGCGTCGATGGCCTCCATGCACTGCCAGTACGCCGTCTCGTCGGCGGCGGAGCTGGCCATGCCGACCAGCGCCATGCCGACCTCGCCGAGCAGGCCGCCGAGGCAGAGCAGGGTCTGCCGGGCGTCGTCCAGTTCGGTGAGCTGGGCGGCGCGCAGGTCGCCCGGGTCGAGTTCCGGGGCGTCCAGGACGCCGCAGCCCCGGCCCGCCAGTTCGGTCAGGCCCAGCGCCTCGCCCCGCAGCTCCGGCGGACCCGACACCGCGAGGCGGCTGCCGATCGCCTGGGCCAGGGCCTGCGCCTGCCACACCTCGGCCATGATCTCGGGCCGGTCGGTGCCCTGGGCCAGGGCCCGCCTGCTCGTCCCGATGAGTCGCACCGCATCCATGCGCTGCCCCCGTCCAGTCCGCCGTGCGTCCTCGCGCGCCCGCGTGAACTCCCTTGTTCACTACCCAGAGTGAGGGCGCCTGAGACGTAAAGCCAGAGATGGACGGGAAATTGTGGACAACAATTCGGATTCGGGGCGCGCCGTGACTCCGCAGAGTGATAGCGGAGGATGGCGCTCCGTCAGCCGGCGGCGTCCGGCCCCGGGCCCGGGAAGCGCTCCTCGTTGCGGTCGATCTTGGCGGACAGGGCGGCCAGCGGGTCGACGCCGAGGACCTCGCACAGCTGGAGGAGATAGGCGAGGACGTCGGCGACCTCGTCCCGGACCCGGTGCGCGGTGCCCGGGTCGTCCATCACCCGGGCCGACTCCTCGGGCGTCAGCCACTGGAAGATCTCGACCAGTTCGGAGGCCTCCACACTGAGCGCGGCCACCAGGTTCTTGGGCGTGTGGTAGGGCTGCCAGTCGCGCGCGGCGGCGAACTCGGCCAGCCTGCGCTGGAGTCCGGCCAGGTCGGGGTGTTCCGTCACGGCCTCAGGTGTACCACGGTGACCCCCTCGGTCCCCACGGCCCAGGAGGCGTCGCTGACGGCGCCGACGCAGCGGATGTGGCCCCGCTCGCCCATCCGGGCCGCCGTCCGCAGCAGCGCGCGCCGCTGGGCCGGGTCGAGGCCGCGGTCGAAGCCGTCGGCGAGCACGGTGAGGGTGCGCAGCGCGTCGGGCACCTCGCCGGGTGTGTCCACGGCCAGCACGCCGGGCCCGGTCAGCAGCACCAGCGCCAGCGCGACGTAGCGCAGCTCGCCGTCGCCGAGCCGGGCCAGCTCGGTGCGGAAGCCGTCGCCCCGGTCGAGCAGCGCCCGTACGGTGCCACCGGCCAGCGGCTCCGGGACCAGGTCGGCCACCGGGCCCGCGCAGCCGCCGCGCAGCGCCTCCACGAGCGCGGCGTGCCGGCGGCCGCACTCGGACCGGGTGCGCCACAGCACGTCGGCGAGGTTGTCGCAGCCGGGCAGGAGACGTCCCGAGCCGGTGGGAACGGGGGCGCGCATGCACTCGGGGCGCGGGTCGCAGGCGAAGACCGAGCGCAGGGCTACGACCATCTGTTCGGCGGCGGCGAGCACCCGCCGCTGCCCGTCGGTCTTGCCGGCCACCCGCAGCGGCAGCAGCGGGGTGCCGAGCAGGTCGTCGGGGAGCGGGGCACGGGTCACCGGGGAGGTGCCCGCGGTGTGCCAGGCGGCCTGGACGGCCCGGCGGCCCGGGTCGCGCAGGGCGGTCTCCAGCAGGACCACACCGTCCGCCGTCAGCCGTTCGCCCACGATCCGCAGTTCCGGCTCGGCCTGTACGGCGACGTCGAGCCGGACCGGCCCCTCGGCGCCGTCGGCTGTGCAGCCGATCCGGAAACCCCGGCGCCGCTGCGCGTCGGGCCGCGCCCGTTCCGGCACCCACGCCTCCGGTTCCGGGAAGACCTCGTCGAGCGCAGCCCCGCCGCCGAGCCGGGCGAGCGCCTCGTACGCCGCGAGCGCGGTCGACTTGCCCGTTCCGCTCGGCCCGGCGAACAGGGTGACGGCGCCCAGTGGGAACGCGGCCCGCCGGTGCCCGGCGAAGGCGGACAGCCGCAACTCGGTGACGCGGGCGCGCACGTCGAGCGTGCCGGGGGGCCGCTCCCCCGTGCCGCCCGCGAACGGCCCGCCCTGCCCCGGCACCCGGGGGGACTCCTCCGGGGCGGCGGGCGGCGGACCGTGGGGCTCGGACGGCGGTTCCAGGGGCGCGGAGGGCGGCGGGGAACCGGTGGACACGGGAGGGACGGCCATATGCGGACGGTAGGGCTCCGCCGGGACGGCGAACCGTTTTGTCCGCCACACCTTCCTACGATCGGGGGACCATCCCCGCGGCGGCGGCCTCAGCCGCCGGCCATCCCCGCGCCCTCCATCAGCCCGCTCACCTCGGTGCCGGGCGGCGTCAGCAGGAAGACGTTGCGGTCGACCCGGTGCATCCCGCTGCCCAGGCCGAAGACGACGCCCGTGCTGAAGTCGAGGACCCGCTTGGCGACGTCGCCCTCCGCGCCGGACAGGTCCAGCAGCACCGGCACCCCGGCCATCAGCGTCTCGGCGACCTCCCGGGCGTCCGCGAAGACGTTGACCCGCAGGACGACGAACCGGCGCCGCGTCTCGGTCTCGGCGTCCGGCAGCGAACGGTGGCGCACCGCGGACGGCCAGGCGTCCCGGCCCCGCAGCGGCACGACCTGGGCGAGCCCTTCCCACTGTTCATCGGTGACGTCGTAACGGCTCACCGGCTCCACCTGACCTGACTCGCACCCAATGCCTGCACCAGCCAATTCTTACGCCAAGTCACCCGTTCAGCCCAACAGCGACACACTGCGCGACCGCTCAAGCGTCCTGTTCCTTCCGGCACATGTACGAATAAACCCCCCTCTTACCGCCCTCACACCGGTCTCTTCATGTCGTTCCCCGCCTCGCTCACCGGCCGCCACTAGCGTCCGATGCCGTGCACTTGGCAGAAACACAAGCGGTGGCACCCGGGCGGTGGACAGGGCCGGCGATGTCCACCGCCCCGGGACGCCACACCGACGACCTCCGCGGCCCCGCGCAGTGGCACCGGGTCCTGACCCTGCTCGCCGACGTGAGCCTCTTCATCGGGACCCGGTCCCTGTGGTCACAGGCGGCGACCCACAACCTGTTCCTCGTGGCGGTCGTCTCGCTCTGCTACGTCTCGATCCTGACCGGCGGGGTCCTCGCCCTGACGGTCCGCCGGACGCGCTCGCTGGCCCGCCTCGACCTCATGGTGCTGCTGACCGCCCTCACGCTCACCGCCTGCGCCTGGTGGCTGAACCACGCCGGCGGCGACGAGGCGGTCCTCACCGCCCAGGCCGCGCGGGAACTGGTCGCCGGGCACCCGGTGTACGGGCAGCCCTGGCCCTGGCTGTTCCACGGCCCGAACGTCGCGCTGACGCCGACGATAGAGGGGGGTTACGACTTCACGTACGGCTATCCCCCGCTCGCCCCGCTGCTGGCCGCGCCCCTGCTGTGGGTGGGCGGCGGCGGCGCTCCGGCGACGGCGGCGGCGACGATCGCGCTGGTCACCGGCGCGGTGCTGCTGTGGCGGCTGCTGCCGGTGCCCTGGCGCTCGGCGGCGACGATGGTCTGCCTCGGCTTCGGATTCCTGCCGGGGTACGCCCGTTCGGGCTATCCGGCGATCCCGGCCATGGTGCTCCTGATCCCGGTGGTGGTGGGCTGGCCGCGCATCGGCAGGGGCGGGCGGCTCGGCACGCCGGGGATCGCCCGGGCCGTGTGCCTGGGCGCCGCCTGCGCGACCCAGCAACTGCCCTGGTTCGTGGCGCCGTTCCTGCTGGCCGGCATCCACGCGGTGCGCCGCGGCGAACTGGGCGGACGGGCGGCCACCGCGGTCTGCGCGCGGATCCTCGGGATCGCCGCGACGACATGGCTGCTGGTCAACACGTACTTCATCGTGCACGAGCCGGGACCCTGGCTCGACGGTGTCGCGCTGCCCCTGACCCAGGGCGCGGTGCTGCACGGGCAGGGCCTGGTGGACGTCTCGCTGTACTTCACGCACGGCAGCGACCACCTCGACCGGTACGGCCACGCGAGCGCGCTGCTCGCCGCCGCGCTGCTGGCGCTGTACGTGCTGTTCGTACGGCGGCTGGGCCCGGCGGCGACGGTCCTGCCGTGGTGCGCCTTCTACGTGGCTACCCGGTCCCAGGACGGCTACTACCTGATGATGACCCCGCTGTGGCTCGCGGCGGCGGTCACCGTGCCGCTGTCGGACTTCGCGAACGCCTGGCAGCCGCGCCCGCGGTGGCTCCGGGGCCCGCGCCGCCGGCCGGCGCTGGCCGGGGCGGCCGCCCTGCTGGTGCTGCCCGCGCTGGTGAGCGCGGCCCTCGCGGCGACGGGCCGGCCGCCGCTGCGGATGGACGTGACGGCGGCGCGGCGGGCCACGGCGCAGTCGCTGTCCGGCCTGAGCCTGAGGGTGACCAACTCCGGGGGCACCGCGCTCACCCCGCACTACATGCTCACCACCAGCCACGGGATGAGCAGATACTGGACCCTCACGCGCGGTCCGGCCACGATCGCCGCGCACTCCACGGCGTCCGTCGAACTGCGGGCACCGTCCGGCAGGTTCACGCTGCCGGACGCGGTGGGCGCCAAGCTGCGTCTGCGCGCCTTCACGGGGGACCCGCAGACGCTCTCCACCCGGGACCTGCGGCCGTCCGAACTGGGCCGGGGGAAGCCGTCCGAACGGTAGGAAACCGGGCGGCCGGGGCCGGGCGAGGTGCAGGTCACAGCCGCAGAGAGGGAAACGTCACAGCCCTCGCCCCGCTGTCACATGAGCACCCTGCCCTAGCATCCGAGCATGACGGTCCTGCCTGACGACGGGCTCTCACTGGCCGCCGAGTTCCCTGACGCGACACACGAGCAGTGGCACCGCCTGGTCGAGGGTGTGCTGCGCAAGTCGGGCAAGGAAGTCTCGGGCGCGGCAGTTGAGGACGCCCTGTCCACGACGCTCGAGGACGGGCTGCGCACCCGGCCCCTGTACACCGCGCGCGACGCCGCGCCCGACCCCGGCCTGCCCGGCTTCGCCCCGTATGTGCGCGGCGGCCGCCCCGAGGGCAACACGGACGGCGGCTGGGACGTACGGCAGCGGCACACGGCGCTCGGCGGCGGCGCGGACGGCGCGGTGCTGGCCGACCTGGAGAACGGCGTCACCTCGCTGTGGCTGGTGCTCGGCGAGGGCGGCATCCCGGTCTCCGAACTCGGCCGGACGCTCGACGGGGTCTTCCTCGACCTGGCCCCGGTCGTCCTCGACGCCGGGCGCGACACCGAGGCGGCGGCCGAGGCACTGCTGCGGCTGTACGAGGAGAAGGGCGTCGACCCCGCGGCGGTGCGCGGCGGTCTGGGCGGCGACCCGCTCGGCCACGAGGCCCGCACCGGCACCCCGCTGGACACGGCCCCCTTCGCCGCCCTCGCCGAACGCTGCGTAGGGACCCACCCCGGCCTGCGCGCGCTGACCGTGGACGCGCTGCCGTACCACGAGGCGGGCGGCTCGGCCGCGCAGGAGCTGGGCGCCTCCCTCGCCACCGGCGTGGCCTACCTGCGGGCGCTGACCGAGGCCGGACTGCCGGTCGAGGCGGCCTGCGGCCAGCTGGAGTTCCGCTACGCGGCCACCGCCGACCAGTTCCTGACCATCGCCAAGCTGCGCGCGGCGCGCCGGCTGTGGGCGCGGGTCGCCGAGGTGGCCGGGGCCCCGGAGGCGGGCGCGCAGGTCCAGCACGCGGTGACCTCGCCGGTGATGCTGACCCGCCGTGACCCGTGGGTGAACATGCTGCGCGCTACGGTGGCCACGCTGGCCGCCGGGGTCGGCGGCGCCGACTCGGTGACCGTGCTGCCGTTCGACCACGCACTGGGCCTGCCGGACGCGTTCGCCCGCCGTATCGCGCGCAACACCTCCACGATCCTGCTGGAGGAGTCCCACCTGGCCCGGGTCATCGACCCGGCGGGCGGCTCCTGGTACGTGGAGCGGCTGACCGAGGAACTCGCCCAGGCCGCCTGGGCGTACTTCCGGTCGATCGAGCGGGACGGCGGCCAGGCCGCCTGCCTGCGCTCGGGCCGGATCCGCACGGACCTGGCGACGACCTGGGCGGAGCGCTCCAAGAAGCTCGCCAAGCGGCGCGAGCCCATCACCGGTGTCAGCGAGTTCCCGCTGCTGGGCGAGAAGCCGGTGGAGCGCGAACCGGCGCCCGAACCGCCCTCCGGCGGACTGCCCCGGGTGCGCCGCGACGAGGCGTTCGAGGCCCTGCGGGCCCGCTCCGACGCCCACCTGGCGGCCACCGGTGCCCGGCCGAGGATCTTCCTGGCCGCCCTCGGCTCGCCCGCCGAGTACACCGCGCGCTCGACGTTCGCCGCGAACCTGTTCCAGGCGGGCGGCATCGAACCGGTCACCGAGGGCGCCTTCGAGGACAGCGGTGCCACCGAGGCGGTGCTGTGCTCCAGCGACGCCGTCTACGCCGAACGCGCCGCCGAGGCCGCCGAGTCGCTGCGCGCGGCCGGCGCCCGGCACGTGTTCCTGGCGGGCCGCCCGGCCGAGCACCCGGGCGTCGACTCGTACGTCTTCGCGGGCTGCGACGCCATCGACGTGCTGTCCGCGACCCTCGACCGCATGGGAGTGTCCTGATGGGAATCCCCGACTTCTCCGGCATCGAGCTGGGGACGCCGGCCGTCGACGGCGGCGCCGAGGAGTGGCGCACGGCCGTCAAGCGGGCGACCGGGAGCGAGGAGCCGCTGTGGGAGACCCCGGAGGGCATCGGGGTCAAGCCGCTGTACACCGGCCGTGACCTGGAGGGCCTGGACTTCCTCGGCACGTTCCCGGGCATCGCGCCGTACCTGCGCGGCCCCTACCCGACGATGTACGTCAACCAGCCCTGGACGATCCGCCAGTACGCGGGCTTCTCCACCGCGGAGGAGTCCAACGCCTTCTACCGGCGCAACCTGGCGGCCGGCCAGAAGGGCCTGTCGGTCGCCTTCGACCTGCCCACACACCGGGGTTACGACAGCGACCACCCCCGGGTGACCGGCGACGTCGGCATGGCGGGCGTGGCCATCGACTCGATTCTCGACATGCGGCAGCTGTTCGACGGGATTCCGCTCGACAAGATGACCGTGTCGATGACCATGAACGGCGCGGTGCTGCCGATCCTCGCGCTGTACATCGTGGCGGCGGAGGAGCAGGGCGTACCGCCCGAGAAGCTGGCCGGAACCATTCAGAACGACATTCTGAAGGAGTTCATGGTCCGCAACACCTACATCTATCCGCCGAAGCCGTCGATGCGGATCATCTCCGACATCTTCGCGTACACCTCGCAGCGGATGCCCCGCTACAACTCCATCTCCATCTCCGGGTACCACATCCAGGAGGCCGGTGCGACGGCCGACCTGGAGCTGGCGTACACCCTCGCGGACGGTGTGGAGTACATCCGCGCGGGCCGTGAGGCCGGTCTGGACGTGGACGCGTTCGCGCCCCGGCTGTCGTTCTTCTGGGCGATCGGCATGAACTTCTTCATGGAGGTCGCGAAGCTCAGGGCGGCCCGCCTGCTGTGGGCCAGGCTGGTCTCGCAGTTCGAGCCGAAGAACAGCAAGTCCCTGTCGCTGCGCACCCATTCGCAGACCTCGGGCTGGTCGCTGACCGCGCAGGACGTGTTCAACAACGTCACGCGCACGTGCGTCGAGGCGATGGCGGCGACCCAGGGCCACACCCAGTCGCTGCACACCAACGCCCTCGACGAGGCGCTGGCGCTGCCCACCGACTTCTCGGCGCGCATCGCCCGCAACACCCAGCTCCTCATCCAGCAGGAGTCGGGCACCACCCGGGTCATCGACCCGTGGGGCGGCAGCGCGTACGTGGAGCGGCTGACGTACGACCTCGCCCGCAAGGCCTGGGCGCACATCCAGGAGGTGGAGCAGGCGGGCGGCATGGCGCAGGCCATCGACGCCGGCATCCCCAAGCTGCGCGTGGAGGAGGCGGCGGCCCGCACCCAGGCCCGCATCGACTCCGGCCGCCAGCCGGTGATCGGCGTCAACAAGTACCGGGTGGACAGCGACGAGCAGATCGAAGTCCTGAAGGTCGACAACTCCTCGGTGCGCGCCCAGCAGATCGAGAAGCTGCGGCGGCTGCGCGCGGAGCGGGACGAGCAGGCCTGCCGGGACGCCCTGGACGCGCTCACCCGGGCCGCCGACGGCGGCGACAACCTGCTGGAGCTGGCCGTGCGCGCGGCCCGCGCCAAGGCGACCGTCGGTGAGATCTCCGACGCCCTGGAAAAGGTGTACGGCCGGCACGCGAGCCAGATCCGTACCATCTCCGGGGTGTACCGCAACGAAGCCGGCGAGTCCCCTTCCGTGGACCGCACCCGTGCCCTGGTGGACGCCTTCGACGAGGCCGAGGGGCGCCGGCCGCGCATCCTGGTCGCCAAGATGGGCCAGGACGGCCACGACCGCGGCCAGAAGGTGATCGCGACCGCGTTCGCCGACCTCGGCTTCGATGTCGACGTCGGCCCGCTGTTCCAGACGCCGGAGGAGGTCGCCCGGCAGGCGGTCGAGGCGGACGTGCACGTGGTCGGGGTGTCCTCGCTGGCCGCCGGTCACCTCACGCTGGTACCGGCGCTGAAGGAGAAGCTCGCCGAGGAGGGCCGCGAGGACATCATGATCGTGGTCGGCGGGGTGATCCCGCCGCAGGACGTGCCGACCCTGCTGGAGATGGGCGCCACGGCCGTGTTCCCGCCCGGGACGGTGATCCCGGACGCGGCGTACGACCTGGTGAAGCGGCTGTCGGCCAGCCTCGGCCACGAACTGTAGCCGCGTATGGCAGCGATCGATCTCGACACGTATGTGAAGGGTGTGCTCGACGGCAGGCGGGCCCTGGTGGCCCGCGCCATCACGCTGGTCGAGTCCACCCGGCCGCAGCACCGGGCGCTGGCGCAGGAGTTGCTCACCGAGCTGCTTCCGCACAGCGGCCGGGCGCGGCGGATCGGCATCAGCGGTGTGCCGGGCGTCGGCAAGTCGACGTTCATCGACGCGTTCGGCACGCTGCTGACCTCGCTGGGGCACCGGGTGGCCGTCCTCGCCGTGGACCCCTCCTCCACCCGCACCGGCGGTTCGATCCTGGGTGACAAGACGCGGATGGAGCGCCTCGCGGTCGACCCGGACGCCTTCGTGCGGCCCTCCCCCAGCGCGGGCACGCTGGGCGGGGTCGCGAAGGCCACCCGGGAGTCGATGGTGGTGATGGAGGCCGCCGGGTACGACGTCATCCTGGTGGAGACCGTCGGCGTCGGCCAGTCGGAGACGGCGGTCGCCGACATGGTCGACTCCTTCCTGCTGCTCACCCTGGCCCGCACCGGCGACCAGCTCCAGGGCATCAAGAAGGGCGTGCTGGAACTGGCCGACGTGATCGCCGTCAACAAGGCCGACGGCCCGCACGAGCGGGACGCGCGGGCGGCGGCCCGCGAACTGGCCGGTGCGCTGCGGCTGATGCACGGCAAGGACGCCTTCTGGACGCCGCCGGTGCTCAGTTGCAGCGCCCGCGAGTCGGCCGGCCTGGACGTGGTCTGGGAGCGGCTGGAGCAGCACCGTACGCTGCTGGACTCCACCGGCCGGCTCGCCGCCAAGCGGCGGGACCAGCAGGTCGACTGGACCTGGTCGATGGTCCGGGACGAGCTGCTGGGCCGGCTGCACGCGGATCCGGCCGTGCGCGAGGCCGCCCCCGCCCTCGAACAGCAGGTGAGGGACGGCACGTTGACGGCGACCCTGGCGGCGGAGGGCATCCTGCGGGCGTTCGGGGGACGGCGGGACCCGGCGCCGGGGCAGTGAGCCCCGGCGGCGGATCTGTGGGCTGCCCGTCGTCTCGCGGTCTCGCGCGTGGAGCGGGCGGCGAGGACGCTTCCCGCGGCGGCGCCGTCGTCGCCGCGGGAAGCGTCGCATCGTCCCCGCGGGAGGGGGTAGTCCGAATAGGAACCATTTGACCGCACAGGCCGCACAGGCCGCACAGGCCGCACAGGCCGCACAGGGGAGATGAACAGCCGTGGGGATGTCCCACTCACTCGTCCGGGGCGTGCTCGTCATCACGCTGCACGACGATCCCGGCGTCGGCGGCCGGGCCGCGCTGCTCGACCAGATCAGCGCTCTGGTCGAGGGACACAGGCCGGTCGCCCTCGTCGTCGTCCTCGACGGGGACGCCGGGGCCGAAACGGCGGTCGCCGTGGTGCTGCGCAGCCACCGTCTGTGCAGCCGGCTCGGCCTGGTGATGTCCGTCGCCACCCACAGCGCCCCCCTACGGCGGCTGCTCGAGGCCGGCGCCGACACGGCCGGTACACGCCTGGTCATCCACGCCCGCGCCGACACCGCGATCGCCACGGCCACCGCGCTGACGGCGGCGGCGTGAGGACCCGGTCACGAGGGCTGCCGCCGCGTGGCTGAGCCGGGGCGACACGGGTACCCGGTGCCTGGACACGCAGGTGGCCGACGTGTGGAGGTGTCGACAGTGCGCACCGGACTACTGCGGATCATCGGGGCGGCGACCCTCGCCTACGGAGCGGCGACGGCGTACCGGCCGGACCTGCTCGCCAGGCCCTGCGGGCTGGTCGATCCGGACGGTGACGTGGGCCCGCACACCGCCGCGGTGCTGCGCCCCCTGGCGGTGCGGGACGCCGTGAGCGGGCTGGCGATGGCCGTCGCTCCCCGGGGCCCGGCGCTGGTCACGGCCTCCGCCGTGCGCATCGCCTCGGACGTCGGGGACGCGGTCCTCTTCGGCACCGCGCTACCCGGCCGGTTCCGGCGGGCGGGCGCCGTCGTCACCGCCCTGGGCTGGGCCGCCCTGACGACCGCCGCCCTGATCACCCCGGCGGGGCCCGGGCGCCGCGCGCTGCGGCTGGCAGCGGGGAGTGTCGTACCCGGTGCGCCCGGGAGCGTCACGGAGTGCGGAAGCCGCGGAAGGTCACGCGCTCGCGGGACGTGAACCCCAGTCGCTCGTAGAGGGCGATCGCGCCCGTGTTCGCCTCCGCCACGTGCAGGAAGGGACGTTCGCCGCGTTCCACGACACGGGCGACGAGCGCCTCGATCAGCCGGGCGGCGTGGCCCCGGCCGCGTGCCTCGGGGGCGGTGCAGACGGCGCTGATCTCGGTCCAGCCCGGGGGCCGCAGCCGTTCCCCGGCCATCGCCACCAGTCTGCCGTTGTCCCGGATGCCCAGGTAGGTGCCCAGTTCGGGGGTGCGCGGCCGGAACGGCCCCGGGCGGGTCCGCTCGACGAGGGAGAGCATCTCGGGCACGCTGTCCGGACCCAGTTCGAGCACCTCCGCGCCGGCCTCCGGGCGAGGGGGCGCGGACCGGCCGCCGGGCCAGGTCATCTGGCGGCCCTCCAGGGTGAAGACCGGCTCCCAGTCCGGCGGCGGAGCGGCCGGGCAGCTGAACATGTCGGCGAGTTCACCGGGACCGAGCA
Source organism: Streptomyces sp. NPDC047869 (assembly GCF_040704065.1). Taxonomy (NCBI): domain Bacteria; kingdom Bacillati; phylum Actinomycetota; class Actinomycetes; order Kitasatosporales; family Streptomycetaceae; genus Streptomyces; species Streptomyces sp. NPDC047869. The sequence goes on along the minus strand of NZ_JBEYRK010000021.1, from coordinate 109,222 downwards.
GCCGGGCCAGGTCGGCCCATTCGGCCGGGTCCGGGTCGGCGGACACGGCGCAGAAGGTCGCCACGTCCGGCAGGTAGCCGGCGGCCCGGCCGAACCGGCGGGCGAGATGGGCGTGGTGGCCGCGGAGCGACTCGCCCACCGGGTCGTCGAGTACCACGGCCTCGCGGTTCACCATCGTGCTGTCCCTCTCGTCCGGCGCGCGCGGCTCGGTCGCCCCGGGCAGCGATCATAGGCACGCGCGGTCCCGATGGGCGAAGCCGCCGGGCGCTCCGGGCGGGCCGGGCGGGGCGCACGGCCCGCCCGGCCCGCCGTTCGCCGTCAGCCGGCCCGGTGGAAGGCGCTCAGCCGGGCGGTGAGGTGGGCGGCCGCGCCCTCCATCAGGGTGTCGGCGATCGCCTCCACCGTGCGGGCGGACCACGACTGGAGAGCGGTGCCCTCGACCACCTGGTTGAAGGCGCCCATCGCCGGGCCGCAGTGCACCAGGTAGTCCACCCGGTGCCGGTCGTCGCCGGTCACCGCGAGCCGGAAGCCGCGGGTGAAATAGACCCGGAAGAACTCCGCCAGCTCCTGCTTCGGGTCCGCGCCGGGCGCCGCGGCCGCCGGGTGCGCGCCGCCCAGGTAGCGGTCGAGGATCTGCGTCATGGTCTCGTCGTCCAGCTCGGCGGCGGAGGCGTGCCGGCGCCACAGCTCGTGCAGCCGGGACGCCCGCGCCGGGAAGAACAGGCCCCGCTTGAGATAGCGGGCCCGCGTACCGAACTCGAACAGCTCGCCCCACGGCGCCGTGTCCACGTCGTACTCCCGCGCCGCCTGCAGGACGTCCTTCACCTCGGCGCTGGTGGCGGCCTCGGCGGAGCACTGGTTGACGGAGCCCGTCAGCACGAACTCCGCGCCGAGCAGGAACGCCGCCGCCACCGCCTCCGGGGTGCCGAGGCCGCCCGCGCAGCCCACGTGGATCCGGTGCCCGGACGCGGTGGTGGCCGCGTCGCGCAGCCGCAGCACGGCGGGGAGCAGGGTCAGCAGGTCGGCGGTGCTGGTCAGCCAGCCGCCGTCGGCCTCCACGCACAGGTCGTCCGCCATGGGCCGGCCGGCCGCCGCGCGCGCCTCCTCGGCGGTGACCTCGCCGGTCTCCACCAGCCGGGCGACCAGCCGCTCGGGCGGCGGGGCCAGGAACTCCGCTGCCACGTCGGTACGGCTGACCTTGGCGATGATCCGGCCGCCCTTCAGCCGGAACCGCACCAGGGCCGGGGTGATCAGCGGGAAGCCGGAGGCCTCCACCAGGTCGATGCCGTGCCGCAGCAGCAGGTCCACCAGCGCCGACTCCTCCTGCGGGGCGCCGTGCCGGTAGAGCAGGTTGACGCCGAAGGCGCCGCCGAGGCCCAGGTCGCCGGCGAGTTCCCGGAGCCTGCCGTCGACCTCCTCCAGGCTCAGACCGCCGGTGCCGAGGAAGCCGAGCAGGCCCGCCTTCGAGGCGGCGCCCAGCATCCGGCGGCCCGAGATCCCGCCGTACAGCGAGCCCAGCAGGTAGGCGCGGCGCAGGCCGTATCGTTCCCGGAACGTGGCGGCGCCCAGGGTGTCGGCGGTCATCGCGGCGGCGACCGGAGCGGTGAGCGGTGACTCGGTGGCGGTGGCCGCCGGGGACGCGGCCGGAGTGCGCCGCTCGGGCCCGGACGGGACCGGGCGCGGGGTGGGGGCGGGCAGCGGCTCCGCGGTGTTCCTGATCTTCGCGACCAGGTTGGTCAGCACCCGGCCGGGCCCGATCTCCACGAAGTCGAAGTCGCCGTGGCCCATCAGCCGGCGCACCGTGTCGGTCCAGCGGACCGGCGAGACGATCTGCGCGGTCAGTGTCTCCTTGATCGCGTCGGGGTCGTACGGCTGCCCGTCCACGTTGGCCAGCACCGGAACGTCCGGCGCCCGCAGGGTGAACCCGTCGAGGAAGCGGGCGAACTCCTCGGCCGTGCCGCGCATGTAGCGGGAGTGGAAGGGGGCGCTGACGTTGAGCCGCACCGCACGGGCGCCCGCGGCCTCCACGGCGGCGCAGGCCGTCTCGACGGACTCCCGCGGACCGGAGAGCACGAGCTGCTCGGGGGCGTTGTGGTTGGCGATGTCGACGTCCTCGATGCCCGCCTCGGCCAGGACGCGCGGCAGACCCGTCTCGTCCAGACCGACCACGGCCGCCATGCCGCCGCCACCGGCCTCGGCCATCAGCGCGCCGCGCCGCTGCACCAGGCGCAGCCCGGTCTCGAAGTCGAAGACACCGGCGGCGAACAGGGCCACGTACTCGCCGAGGCTGTGGCCGACCAGGTAGTCGGCCGGCGCGGGGTCCTCGGCCTGCCGCTCCAGGTGGCCCAGGGCGCTGACGGCGTAGAGCGCGGGCTGCGTGAACTGCGTCTGTCCCAGGCGCCGCCCGGGGTCGTCCAGGCACAGCTCGGCGAGGGAGTAGCCGAGCACCCGGTCGGCGGTCGCGGTGTGCTCGGGGTACTTCTCGAACAGGTGCCGGCCCATGCCCCGCGCCTGGGACCCCTGGCCGGGGAAACCGTAGACCTTCATGCGATGTGCCTTCCTTGGTGTCTTCGGTCGGTTCCGTGTCGCCGGGGCGGCCAGTTCGCGGGCCTTGTCCAGCAGGCCCGGGTCGTGGCCGAACGGGCTGAGAAGGGCGAGCGACTTCGATCGCGTGCCCGCCGGGAGGTTGCCTCGGACGAAGTTGTGCAGGGTGCCCGAGGGGCCGAGATCCAGGTAGAGGAAGTCGCCGCGGGCGCGCATCCGGTCCATGGTCCGCTGGAACTCGATGGGCCGGCGGGCCACCTGCCAGAAGTGCCCGGCGCTCGGCCGCCCGACCGGCTCCCCGTCCACGCAGGACACCCAGGGCAGGGACGGCGGGGCGAACTCGACCTCGTCCAGCGAGGGCCGGCACACGTCGAGCACCTCGTCCATCAGGCGGGAGTGGTAGGCGTACTCGACGGGGACGCGCTGGTGCAGCACGTCGGCTCGGCGCAGTGCGGCCTCGGCCCGGTCGAGGTCGTCGTCCGTGCCGGCGACCACGAAGTGGCCCGGGTAGTTGCGGGCGGCGATCTCGCAGGCCCGCAGCGCGGGCACCCGGTCCAGCACCCCGGGCCCCGCGAGCACGGCGAGCATGCCGCCGCGCGGGCCGGCTCCGAGCCCCTCGGCCTGGCGGACCAGCAGCCGCAGGCAGGTGTCGGGCGCGATGCTGCCGGACACGGCGGCCGCCGCGTACTCGCCCAGGCTGGACCCCAGCAGGTGGTCGGGCTCCACCCCGGCCGAGCGCAGGGTCTCGGCGAGGGCGAGCTCGATCATGACGATCGCCGGGTGGGTGAGCCGGGTGTCGGTGAAAGGATCGTTGCGGCGCCGGTCCGGGTCGAACAGCCGGGCGAGCACGGACTCGCCCAGCTCCTCGGCCACGACGGCGTCGTGGCGGCGCAGGGCCGTGCGGAACACCTCGTTCTCGGCGAAGAGTTCCCGGCCCATCCCGTAGTACTGCGAGCCCTGCCCGGAGAACATGAAGACCACGGGCAGCGCTTCCGGGGCGGTGCCGCTCACCGGTACGTGTCCCAGAACAGGCCCGCCGTCGCGGGCTCGGCCGCCGGTGCGGGCCCCGCGGGTGCCGCGGGCCCGGCGGGGGCCTCGGAGCGGCCGCCGGCGCCCCGTACGACGACCGTGCGGTCGAGCGGGGGCCCGGGCAGCGGGGCGCGGGTGGCGCGGTGGTCCGCCGGGGCGGGCGCGAGCAGCAGGTGCGCGTTGGTGCCGCCGTCCGCGAAGCAGTTGAGCGCGGCGGCCTCGGCGGCGGCCGGCCAGGGGGCCGCCGCGCGCGGGAAGTACAGCGCGGAGGCGTCCAGGTCGAAGTGCGGCAGCGGTTCCTGTCCGGAGCGGAACGGCACCTGGGTGCGGTGGTGGAGCATCAGCACCACCTTGATGAACGCGGCGATGCCCTCGGCGGCCAGCGGATGCCCGATGTTCGGCTTGACGGAGCCGAGGGCGACCGGTGCCGAGCGGCCCGCGGTGGTGCCGTAGACGCCGTCGATCGCCTTCAGTTCGAGCAGGTCGGTGACGGCGGCCCCGGTGGCGTTGGTCTCCACCCAGCCGATGTCCCCCGGGGCGTGGCCGCTGCGGGCGAGGGCCTCGGTCATCACGGCCTTCTGCGCCTGGAGGTTGGGAGTGGCGGGCCCCGCCGTACGGCCGTCGTTGTTGACGGCGATGCCGCGCAGCACCGCGAGCACCCGGTCGCCGGCGGCGCGGGCGGCCGCGAGCGGCTTGAGCACCACGACGCCGACGCCCTCGCCGAGGACGAGTCCGGCGGCCCTGCGGTCGAAGACGTGGAACTCCGGGCCCGGGTTGAGCAGTCCGCGCCGGCCGAAGACCTGGTGCGCCCGGTCGTCGGCGAGCAGGCTCACCCCGGCGACGACCGCGGCCTCCACCGAGCCGGTCCGCAGCGCCTGGACGGCGGTGTCCATCGCGACCAGCGCGGAGGAGCAGGCGGTGTCCACGACCAGGCTCGGGCCCTGGAAGTCGAAGAACTGCGAGACGTTCGCCGCCAGGTAGTTCTGCCCGGTCACCACCACCGGGTTCCTGGACCGCTCCAGCGCGGCCGGGTCGGGGGTGTGGGTGGCGCGGCCGCCGACGTACACGCCGATCCTGCGGCCCTTGAGGTCGGCGGGCCGGTAACCGGCGTGGTGCACGGCGCTGTTGACCTCTTCAAGCAGCAGCAGCGCCTGCGGGTCCATGGCCGCCACGTCCGCCTCGGACAGCAGGAACGCCTCCGGGTCGAACCGCAGGACGTCCGGCAGCAGACCGGCGTGGTGGCCGAGCGGGCGGCCGAAGCGCTCCTCGGGGACCGGCCGCAGCGCCGAACGGCCCTCGCGCAGCAGCTCCCAGTAGGCGTCGGCGGAACCGGCGTCGGGGAAGCGGCAGGACAGGCCCACGACCGCGATGTCCGCCGACGCGGTAGGCGCGGCGGACGCCTGGGCGGGCGCCGGGGCGGTGTCCCGGCCGCGCGGGGCGCCGTCCGCGGGGGCGCCGGCCGGGAGCCCGGCCGGGGCGAAGCCCGGTGCGGGGACGGACGCCGGTGCGGCCGCGGGCGTGGTCTCCCGCGCCGGAGTGCCGAAGACGGCGAGGAGTTCCGCGCGGTGCGCCTCGGCCAGGTGTCCCGCGAAGGCGTCGACAGTCGGGTGTTCGAGCAGCGCCGACGGGTCGACGGAGACGTCCAGGCGCTTGGCGACGGACTGGACGAGCTGGGACACCATGATCGAGTCCATGCCGTAGTCCTGGACCGGTACGTCACCGGAGAGCCTGGCGCGGTCGAAGCGCAGCTCCTCGGCGAGCCGGTCGAGCAGCCAGGAGGCGGCCGCGCCGACCGCCGCACGCACCTGGGCGTCCCCGTCCGCTCCTTCGGCGGGCGCGGCGGGCGCCGTGGGCGCGGGCGCGTCGAGGGCCGTGGGGGCGGCCGATGCGGGGTCCAGGCGGCGGGCGGTCAGGCGTCCCGGGTCGAAGCCGGCGTCCGGGCGCGGCACGACGGGCATGACCACCCTGGCGCCGCTGCCCAGCGCCCGCTCCAGCAGGGCGAGTCCCTGTTCGTCGGAGAGCGCCGCCAGCCCGGAGGCCTGGTAGGCGGCGCTGCGGGCCTCGCCCATGCCGGTGTCCTTCCAGCTCGGCCACTGCACGCTGACCAGCGGCAGCCCGTAGGGACGGTGCAGGGCGACCGCGTCCAGGTAGGCGTTGGCCATGGCGTAGTCGCTCTGGCCGACCGCGAGGGCCGGCACGGCCGCGGCGATGGAGGAGTACACGACGAACAGACCCAGCGGCTCGTCCCGGAACACCTCCAGCATCGCGTCGAGGCCGAACACCTTCGGGCCGAGGACACGGGCGACACCGGAGTGCGGCTTGCGCACGAACGCCGGGTTCTCGAAGTCGGTGACGCCCGCGCTGTGCACCACGCCGCCGACCGGGCCGAGCCGCCCGCGGACGTCGGCGAGGGCCTTGGCGAGCGCCTCGCGCTCCTCCAGCGGCACCGCGAGTACCTCCAGTTCCACGCCCCGGTCAGCCAGTTCGGCCAGCGGACGGAGCTTGCGGCCCAGCGGGCCGTCCTGGGCGATGTGCGTGGCCCACTCGGCACGCGGCGGCAGTTCCTCGCGTCCGGTCAGGACCAGCTTGCGCACGCCGTGCTCGGCGACGAAGTGACGCGCGGTCAGCAGTCCGATGCCGCGCGTCCCGCCGGTGACCCAGAGCACGTGGCCGGCCGGGAAGCGCGGCGCGGCGCCCGCCCCGCCGGGCTCCTCGGCGAGCCGGGCCAGGTGCCGGACGCCGTCGCGGTAGGCGACCTCGGCGGGCTCGTCGTCGTGGCACAGCTCGTCGGCCACCCAGCGGCAGAGCCGGTCGTCGCCGGCCGTGCCGTCGATCTCCAGGTGGCGGGAGCGGACGTGGCGGTACTCGCTCTGCAGCATCCGGTACAGGCCGATGCGGGCCGCGCCGCCGAGGCCGGGCGCGCCCTCGGGGGTGACACGGGTGACCAGCAGCGCGCGCAGGTCGCGGCGGCCGCGGTCGACGAGGTGCTGGAGCCAGCGCAGCCAGGTGGGCAGCGTGGTGTGGTCGGGGGCCGGAGCGGTGCCGGCGCAGCCCGCCAGGTCGACGACGGCGTCGAAGCGGTCCCAGCGGGTGCCGTCGGCGCCGAGTTCGGCGTCCAGCCGGTCGGTGGTGAGCACTTCGGCGGCGGGCAGGAGGGCGGCGAGCCGGGCGGCCAGTGCCTCGGTGCCGGGTGCGGCCAGGACGGCGGTCAGGCCGGGCCGCGCCGTGCGGGCGACGGGCGGGGCGGGCGCCCACCGCCGGGTGAGGAGCAGGCCCCCGTCCGCCGGCGCGCCGGTGAGGGCGGCCAGTTCGGCGTCGGCCGCGGCCAGCCAGACCCGGTCCCCGTCGAAGGGGTAGCCGGGCAGGGCCACCCGGCCCGGGCCGCCGCCGCGGTGCAGGACCGTCCAGTCGACGCTCTGGCCCCGGGTCCAGGCGTCGGCCAGGGCGGCGGGGTCGGCGGCCTGCGGTGTGCCGGGGGCGGGCCGGCGCGGATCGGCCACGCCGGTCCAGCTTCCGGCGGGACTGCCGCCGGCCGCGAACTCATCGAGACAGGCGATGAGTTCGGGCAGTTCCTCGAAGAGGACGGCGAGCCGGTGCGCCATGGCCTCGCGCCCGGTCTGCAGGGTCCAGGCGACCTGCTGGGCCGTCGCCGAGCCGGTCTCCGCGCGCAGGTGGGCGGCCAGGCGCCGGGCCTGCGCGAGCAGCCGGCCGGCGTCCCGGGCGGAGAGGACCGCCAGCTGGGGACCGGCCGGCGCCGTGGGGACGGGCGCGTCCGGGCCGAGGTACTCCTGAAGGATGATGTGGGCGTTGGTGCCGCCCGCGCCGAAGGAGCTGACGCCCGCGGTCCGCGGCCGGACGGCGCCGTCCGCCGTCACCCGGCGCGGCCAGGGCGCCCGCTCGCGCTGGACCTCGAACGGGGTCGACGCGAAGTCGATGTTCGGGTTGAGGCGGTCGGCGTGCAGGGACGGGACCAGCTCGCCGTGCCGCATCTGCAGCAGCACCTTGGTGATCGCGGCGATGCCGGCGGCCGACTCGGCGTGCCCGATGTTGGACTTGACCGAGCCGATGGGCAGCCGCTCGGGCAGGTCGCCCTCGAAGGCCCGCAGCATGCCGTTGACCTCGACCGGGTCACCGAGCGCGGTCCCGGTGCCGTGCGCCTCCAGGTAGTCGAGGTCGGCGGGGCGCAGTCCGGCGCGGTCCAGCGCGGCCCGCACCAGGTCGCCCTGCGCCCGGGGGTTGGGGACGCTGTAACCGGCGCCCGCGCCACCGTGGTTGACGGCGGACGCCTTGACCACGGCGAGTACGCGGTCACCGTCGGCGACGGCCGCGTCGAGGCGCTTGAGCAGCACGGCGCCGGAGCCCTCGGCCGGGACGTAGCCGGTGCCGCCCTCGCCGAAGCTGCGGCAGCGGCCGTCCTCCGCGAGGAAGCCGCGCTGGGCGAGCTGGAGGAACTTCACCGGGTGGCTGGAGATGTTGACCCCGCCCGCCACCGCGACGTCGCAGTCGCCGTTGCGGATGGCCAGGCAGGCCTGGTGGATGGTGACCAGCGACGAGGAGCACATGGTGTCCAGGGCGACGCTGGGGCCGGTGAAGTCGAAGAAGTACGACACCCGGTTCGCGACGGAGGCGTACGACGAGGAGGTCGCGAAGCCCTCGCCGCGCAGCGCGTCGCGCACGCCGTAGAGCTGGTAGTGGCCGTACATCATGCCGACGAACACGCCGGTGCGCGCCCCGCGCAGTCGCTCGCGGGTGCAGCCGGCGTCCTCCAGCAGGTGCCAGACCGTCTCCAGGAACACCCTCTCCTGCGGGTCGGTGTGCTCGGCCTCGATCTGCGACATCCGGAAGAACAGCGGGTCGAAGCGGTCGGCGCCGGGCACGAAGCCGCCCCACTTGCCGTACGTCCTGCCGGTGGCCGACTTGTCCGGGTCGTAGAAGGCCCCGTGGTCCCAGCGGTCGCCCGGGATGTCCTCGACGCTGTCGCGGCCGTCGCGCAGGTTGCGCCAGAACTCGGTGACGTCGCCGGCCTGGGGGTAGCGCCCGGCGACGCCGATGATGGCGATGTCGTCAGCGCCGCCGGTGGGGGCGGCGGGGACCGTCCGCGCCGCCGGGGCGGGCCGCGCGGTACCGGCGGCCGGCGGCTCGGTGCCGGGGGCCGCCGGTGCGTTCCCGGGGGCCGCCGGTGCGTTCCCGGTGAACGCCGGTGCGGCCGCGGCGAAGGCGGCGGGGTGGGCGGCGGCGAGGTGGGCGGCCAGGTCGCGGACGGTCACGTGCTCGAAGAGCAGGGTCTTCGACAGCGGTCCGACGTGCTGTTCCAGGCCGCGGATGAGGCTCATCGTGATCAGGGAGTCCACTCCGTACCGGTCGAAGGGCTCGGTGACCGTGATGTCCGCCTCCGGCGTCTTCAGCTCCTGCGCCAGCAGCCGCAGGACCAGCCGCTCGGCCTCGTCCCGCGATCCGGCGGCGGAGCCTGACGCGGCGTCGGCACCGGGCCGGGGTGCGGCGGGCGGCGCGGCCGTGCCGGACAGGGCGGTGAGGACGCGGGCCGGGTCGCCGGGGGCCAGCAGCAGGGCCGGCGCGGTGCCGGCGAGGGCCCGCTCCAGCGCGTCCAGGGCGGGACGGGTGGCCAGCGGGCGCATGCCGAGCGCGCGGTCCATGTACTCCTCGGCCCTGGCGTCGATGCGCATACCGCCCTCGGACCACACCGGCCAGGCGGCGGAGAGGGTGCGGCCCCGGCGGATGCCCGCCCGGCGCCGCTCCTCCCGCTGCTCGGCGAAGCGGTCGAGGAAGCCGCCGGCGAAGGCGTAGTCGGTCTGGCCGGCGTTGCCGAACGCGGCAGCGGCGGAGGAGTAGACGACGAAGTAGTCCAGCGGCTCGCCGGCGGTGGCCTCGTCCAGCAGGGTGGTGCCGCGCACCTTGGCCGCCAGCACGGCGTCCGCGTCGGCGCGTTCCTTGCCGCGCAGCAGGCCGTCGCGCAGCACACCGGCGGCGTGCAGGACACCGCTGACGTGACCGTACGCGCCGCGCGCCTCGTCGATCAGCGCGCGCACGTCCCGCGGGTCGGCGACATCGGCGAGCACGACGCGGGCGCCGAGTGCGTCGACGCGGGCCCGCGTCGCGGCGTCGGGGGCGGTGCGGGCGGCGAGGACGATGCCGCCGCCGGTCACCCCGGCCGCGCGGCGGGCGGCGGCGATGTGCTCGGCGGCGAGCAGGCCGAGCGCGCCGGTGCCGCCGGTGACGATGTGCGCGCCCGCTCCGGTGAACGCGGAGCCGGAGACGGCCGGCAGCGCGGTCCGGTGCCAGGAACGGCGCTCGGGGCCGTCCGGCGTGAGCCGTGCCTCGGTCTCCGGGCAGCCCTCGGCGAGGAGTTCAGCGACGACGTCCCGGGCCGGGGTGCCGGCCGCGACCGCGAGGACGCCGAAGGCGATGGCCGGGTGCTCAAGGCGGACCGAGCGCGCGAAGGCGGCCAGGGCCGGGTCGGCGGGCGACGCGGCCGGCTCCTGGTGGACGTGGAGGTAGGTCAGCGCGTCGTGCCGGTCGCGCTGCCAGGCCCTCAGGAAGGCCAGCGCGGTGTGGAAGCCGGACTCCACGGCCGCCTCGCAGTCCGGTTCGCCCGCGGACAGGTGCAGGACGCGGACCGGGCCGGTCCCCGCGGCGCGTACGGCCGCCGCGGCGTCGAAGCCCGGGCCCGGCGTGAGGCGGCGCACGTCGGCGCCGGCTGTGCGCAGCGTGGCGGCGAGAGCGGCCGCGTCGGGCGTGGCCGCGGTGCCGTCGGCGGGGGCCAGCAGCAGGACCGTGCCGGCCGGGCCCGGCCGGCGCCGGGGCGCGGGCTGCCACCCGGGTTCGAAGGCGGCCACGGCGCCGGTCGTGGGCAGGGCCCGCAGGGTGAAGGACTCCAGGGTGACGACGGCCGTGCCGTACTCGTCGAGCAGGGTCACGTCGAAGGCGAGCGATCCCTCGGGGGCCGGGCGCGCGGCCGGTGTGGCGTGCGCGAACACCCGCCTGGGCAGCGGGGCGTGGAGCCGGGCCGCGCCGAGCGAGAACGGCAGGTACGGCGCCGGGCCCGCGGGGTCGCTCGCGCCCGGTACCAGCCGGCCGGCCGTCTGCAGGGCGGCGTCGAGCAGCGCCGGGTGGAAGGCGTACGCGCCGGCGTCGGCGTGCAGCGCCTCGGGCAGCACCAGGGTGGCCAGCACCTCGTCCGTGCCCTCGGCGATCTCCTCGATCACCTGGAAGGCGGGGCCGTAGGCGAAGCCGAGCCGGGTGAAGCCCGCGTAGCAGTCCGCCCCGGTGGTGACGCGGGGGCAGCGGGCGCGGATGCCGGCCGGGTCGGCCTGGGCGGGGCGGTGGGCCGGTGCGTCGAGGCGGAGGGTGCCGGCGGCGTGCACCGGTGCGCCCGCGCCGTCGCCGCACACCTCGAAGGAATGGTGCGCGCCGTCACCGGTGACCCGGACGGTCAGCCGGTGCTCGGCCCGGCCCGACGGGAGCCGCACCGGCGCGGCCCACACCAGGTCGTCCACTGCGCGTACGGGGGTGCCGGCGGCGGCGAGTTCGCCGGCCAGGCGGCCCATCTCCAGGTAGGCCACGCCGGGCAGGACGCGCTCGCCGCCGACGACGTGGTCGCGCAGGAAGAACTCGTCCCCGGTCAGTGTCTTGGCGTACAGGTGCTCACCGGGGGTGGAGACGTCGGTGTCCAGGAGGGTGGGGTGCAGACGGGCGGTGGTGCCCGGACCGGCAGCGGCTTCCGGAGCGGTGTGGACGGCCGGGGCGGTGGAGTCGGCGGGCGCGGCGGAGACGGCCGGGGCGACGGTGGCGGCCGGCGCGGCGGAGACGGCCGGCGCGGCGGTGGCGGGTGCCGCCCAGTGGCGGGGGCGGGCGAAGGGGTAGGCGGGCAGGTGGACCCGGCGGCGGGCGCCCCGGTGCAGGGCGGACCAGTCGACGTCGGCGCCGCGCAGCCAGTCGGCGGCGAGGCCCCGCGGGTCGCCGGGGCCGGCGGCCGGGGTGCCCGGGCGGCCGTCCGCCGCCCGGCCGGTGCGCACCGCCGAGGGCCGCCCGGCCAGGTGCGCCAGCAGTTCGGAGCGCAGTCCGGCGGCGCTGTCCGCGACGACGGCGAGCCGGTGCGCCATGGGCTCGCGGCCCGTCTGCAGGGTGTGGGCGAGGTCGGCGGCCGGGACGTCGTGCCGTCCGAGGTGGTCGGCGAGCCGCTGGGCGGAGCGGCGCAGCGCCTCGCCGTCGCGGGCGGACAGCACGAAGAGCTGCTCGGCCGGGCTGTCGTCGCGGGCATCCGGCATGGGTGGTTCCTCCAGGACGATGTGCGCGTTGGCCCCGCCGAAGCCGAAGGAGCTGACGCCGCCGCGGCGCGGCTGCTCCGCTCCGGCGGCGTCCCGCGGACGCGGCCAGGGCCGGGCGGTGGCGGCGACCTCGAACGGGCCGCCGTCGAGCTCCAGATAGGGGTTCCGCTCGCGGAAGTGCAGGCTGGCCGGGATCGTGCCGTGCCGCAGCGCGAGGACCACCTTGAACAGCCCCGCGATGCCGGCGGCGGCCTCCAGGTGGCCGATGTTGGTCTTCACCGAGCCGATGGCGCAGGGCCGCGCGGTCCGAGCGAGCCCCTGTTCGGCCCGGATCCGCCGGAACGCGGTGCTCAGGCCGGTGGTCTCGATCGGGTCGCCGAGCGCGGTGCCGGTGCCGTGCGCCTCGATGTAGCCGACGGTGTCCAGCGGCACCCCGGCGCCCCGGTAGGCGTCGACGAGCAGGTCGGCCTGGGCGTCGGGGTTGGGGGCGGTGAGCGAGGTGGTCCGGCCGCCGTGGTTGACGGCGGCGGCCCTGATCACGGCGTGCACGGCGTCGCCGTCCCGGCGGGCCCGTTCGTGCGGCTTGAGCAGGACCACGCCCGCGCCCTCGCCGCGCACATAGCCGTCGGCGCGGCTGTCGAACGCCTTGCAGCGGCCGTCGGGGCTGAGCATCTCGCCCTGGCTCAGCGCCTCGTACACACCGGGGGCCAGGATGAGGCTGACGCCGCCCGCGATGGCCAGGTCGCAGGTGCCGTCGCGCAGCGCGGCGCAGGCCTGGTGGACGGCCGTGAGCGAGCCGGAGCAGGCGGTGTCGACGGCGATGCTGGGGCCGCGCAGGTCCAGCAGGTACGACACCCGGTTGGGGATGACGGAGAGGGCGGCGCCGGTGAGGGTGTGGCCCTCGGTGCCGCGTCCCGCGGCCCGCTGCACCTCCAGGTAGTCGGAGTTGGTGACGGCGACGAACACGCCGACGCGCTTCCCGGCCAGCTCGGACGGCCGGTACCCGGCGTCCTCGACGGCCGACCACACCGTCTCCAGCATCAACCGCTGCTGCGGGTCCATGAGTTCGGCCTCGCGGGGCGAGATGCCGAAGAACGCGGCGTCGAACCGGTCGACGCCGGGCGCGAAGCCGCCCCAGCGGGAACGGGAGCGCGGGTGGTCGCGCCAGTCCCAGCGGTCGGCGGGGATCTCGCCGACCAGGTCGTCCCCGGCGGCCAGATGTGCCCAGAACTCCTCCAGGTCGGCGGAGCCGGGCAGCCGGCCCGCCATTCCGATGACGGCGACGTCGGCGCCGGCCGGGGTGTGCCGCCGCCCGTCGCCTGAGGTGCCCGGCGCCCCGGTGCGGGACTCGCTCGGGTCCGAGGTCACGGCCGCCTCGTGCGCGCCGGCGTCGTCCGGGCCCGGCGTCCCGCTGTCCGTGTTCGCCGTGGCGAAGCGGGCGGGCAGCTCGTGGGAGTGCTCCTGCCACAGGTGCTCGGCGAGGGCGTGCAGGGTGCCCCGGCGGTAGAAGAGGGTCGGGTAGACGGTGATGCCGTAGGCCTTGCGCAGCTCGGCGCTGAGGGCGGTGAAGCTCACCGAGTTCATGCCCGTCTCGCCGAGCGGGGTGTGCGTGCCGATGTCCTCGGGGCGCAGCCCGGTCAGGCCGGCGACCATGCGGGCCAGGTCGGCCTCGAGCACCGCCCGGCCGCCTTCGGGGGCGGGCGGCGCGGCGGGCGCCGGTTCCCGGCGCGCGGGTCCGGCGCCGAAGCGGGCGCGCAGTTCGGGCAGCGGCAGGGCGGCGAGGGTGCCCCGGTCCACCTTCTCGTTGAGGGTGCGCGGGAACCCGGTGACGCGCAGCAGGGTCTCCGGGACCATGTGTTCGGGCAGCCAGGCGCCGAGCCGGTCGCGGGTGGGTTCGGCCGCGCCGTCGTCGAGGACGTAGCAGGCGAGCAGGGTGTGCGAGCCCGCGGCGGCGCCCCGGGCCACGACGACCGCCTCGCGGACGCCGTCGACGCGGCGCAGGGTCGCCTCGATCTCCTCCAGCTCCACCCGGAAGCCGCGCACCTTGACCTGGGAGTCGATCCGGCCGAGGTACTCGATCCGGCCGTCCGCGAGGCGGCGCACCAGGTCGCCCGTGCGGTACACGCGGGCGTCGGGTCCGGCGCCGGACGGGTCGGGCAGGAAGCGCTCGGCGGTCAGTTCGGGCCGGCCGAGGTAGCCGTCCGCGACGCCGTGACCGCCGATGTACAGCTCGCCGGCCACTCCGGTGGGGACGGGCCTGCGGGCGCCGTCCAGGACGTGCAGGACGGTGTTGGCGATGGGCGTGCCGATGGTGACGCGCTCGCCGGGCGCGAGGCGGCGGGCCGCGGACCAGATGGTGGTCTCGGTGGGGCCGTAGAGGTTCCACACCTCGCTGTTCCCGGCGAGCAGGGCCTCGGCGGTCTCGGCGGGCAGCGCCTCGCCGCCGCACAGCACCTTCAGCCGGGCGTCGCCCCGCCAGCCGGCCGCGAGGAGCATGTTCCAGGTGGCCGGGGTGGCCTGGACGACGGTGGCCGCGCTCGCCTCCAGCGCCTCGCGCAGCCGCAGGCCGTCCCGGGCGTCCTCGGCCGGGAGGATCTCGACCGTCGCGCCGGTGATCAGCGGCAGGTACAGCTCGAGACCGGAGATGTCGAAGCAGACGGTGGTCAGGGCCAGCAGGGTGTCGCCCGGCCCGCAGCCGGGTTCGCGGGCCATCGACCAGAGGAAGTTGGTCAGGGCGCGGTGCGGGACGCACACGCCCTTGGGGCGGCCGGTGGATCCGGAGGTGTAGATGACGTACGCGGTGTCGGACGGGCCGGCCGGGCCCGGTGAGGGCAGGGCGGGCGGCTGTTCGGCGGTGTCGGTGACGAGCCGTGGCACACCGCCCGGGTCACCCGTCACGGACGAGTGGGTGAGCATCAGGTGCAGCTTGGCGTCCTCGGCCATGTAGGCGAGCCGGTCGCGCGGGTAGGCGGGGTCCAGCGGCACGTAGGTGCCGCCGGCGGCCTGGACGGCGAGCAGCGCGACGGGAAGGTCCGCGTCGCGCGGCAGCAGGACGCCCACGGTGCGGCCGCGGCCGACGCCGGCCGCGGTGAGCCGGGCGGCGAGCGCGTCGACGCGTGCGGTGAGTTCGCGGTAGGTCAGCTCGGTGCCGCGGTGGCGGACGGCGGTGGCGTCGGGACGTGCCTCGGCCTGGCGCTGCACGAGCTGCCAGACGAGGGTGTCCTCGGGGTAGTCGGCGGGCGCGGGCGCGGTGAGCAGGGCCCGTTCGGCGGCGGTGAGCAGGTCCAGTTCGCCGACGGCGGTGGCGGGCCGGTCCACGGCCGCGGCCAGCAGGGTGGTGAAGTGCTCGCCGAGCCGGGCCACGGTGGCCTCGTCGAACAGGCCGGGGTCGTACTTCAGGGTGTAGCGGCAGCCCTCGGCCTGCTCGACCACCTCCAGGGTGAGGTCGAACTCGCCTTCCTGGTGGACGCCTTCGACCGGGCCGAGGATGACGGCGTCCGCGCTGTCGCCGGTCCGGGCGGCGCGCGTCCAGTTCTGGAAGTAGAAGGCGACGTTGAACGGGGCGCCGGTCTCGGGGTCGGCCCGGCGCAGGTCCTCGGCGAGGGTGATCAGCGGGTAGGCGCTGTGCTCCAGGGCGTCCAGTACCGTCCGGTGGACCCGGCCGAGGAGACGGCGGAACTCCTCGCCGCTGTCGACGCGTTCGGCCAGCACCACCATGTTCATGAAGTAGCCGAGCACGTCGTCGTAGCCGCTCGGCGGCCGGCCCGCGGTGGGGGTGCCCACGGCGATGTCGTCCTGGTCGGCGTAGCGGTGCAGCAGCGCGAACCAGGCCGCGAGGACCACGCCGAACAGGGAGGTCTGCTCCGCGGACGCGAGCGCGCGGGCCCGGTCCGTGACGTCCGCCGGGATGTGCCCGTCCAGGCTCGCCCCGCGGTGGCCGGGGACGGCGGGGCGGGGCCGGTCCAGCGGCAGCGGCACGGCGGTGCGGCGGCCGCCCAGCCGTTCGGTCCAGTAGGCGCGCAGCCGTGCGCCCTCGTCGCCGGCGAGCAGGTCGCGCTGCCAGGCGGCGAAGTCGGCGTAGCCGCGGGCGGGGCGCTGCGGGTCCGGTGCCAGGCCGGCGCGGACCGCGCGGTAGCCGCGCTCCAGTTCGCGCAGCAGCAGGGCGATGGAGACGCCGTCGAAGACCGCGTGGTGGAAGGTGAGCAGCAGCGCGTTGCGGCCGTCGCCGAGGGTGTAGAGCGTGGCCCGTACCAGTGGTCCGGTGGGCAGTTCGAAGGGACGGCGCAGGTCGGCGCGCATCCGCTCGCCCAGGTCGTCGTCGGTGACGGAGGTCAGGAAGACCTGCTGGAAGGGCAGTTCGGGTTCGGCCGCGACCCGGACGTACGGCGTGCCGTCGTCGCCGGTGCGGACGGTGGCGCGCAGTGCGTCGTGCCGGTCGACGAGGTCCTGGAGGACGGTGCGCAGCGCGAGGACGTCGAGGTCCCGGTCGAGCCAGAGGGCGAGGGGCAGGTTGTACGCGTAGGTGCCGGGGGCGATCTGCTCGATCACCCACAGCGCGCGCTGGCCCTCGCTCAGCGGGTGGACGCACTGCTCCGCGTCGGTCCTGGGGCGCAGGACGAGTTCGGCGGCCGCGGCGGCGCCCGCACCGGGGTCCTCGCGCCGCTCTTCGACCGGGGCCGGGGCGGCGTCGGCCCGGGCGGGCTGCGGAGCGGCCGCGCCGGCCAGCCAGCCGGCGGTGAGGTGGGCGGTCAGCTCGCGCAGGGTGGGGCGTTCGAAGAAGTCGCCGAGCGGCACGGCGACGCCGAACGTCTCGTCCACGGCGGCGACGATCTTCATGCCGCTGAGCGAGTCGAAGCCGTAGTCGGCGAGCGGCCGGTCGGCGTCGATCCGCTCGTCCAGCTTCAGTACGCCCTCGACGAGTTCGCGCAGCCGCTCCCCCACGCCACCGTCGCCGCCGGGGGCCGGGCCGGCCGGCTCGGTGACCGGAGCCCGGGCGGCCCGCTGCTCGGCGGGGCGGGACGGGGCCGGGGCGGTGGTACGGGCGGCCGGGTCCGGGGTGAGCACGATGCCGTCGCTCTCGGCGACCAGCACGGTCTGTCCCAGCGCCGGGTCGTCGGCGCCGAGGGCGGTGACGGGGGCGTAGCCCTCCTCGTGCAGCAGCCGCGTCCAGCCCTCGGGGGAGGCCAGCGGCGAGTCCGGCAGCCGCAGTTCGCCGTCCCCGAACGCCCACCAGCCCTCCAGGACACCGCCGCCGATGGTGAGCAGGGGCCGTACGGAGGTCAGTTCGTTGAGCACCAGCCAGCCGCCGGGGCGCAGCAGGGCCTTGGCCTTGCGCAGGGTGACCCTAAGGTCGCTGGTGGCGTGCACGACGTTGGTGGCGAGCACCAGGTCGGCGGTCGCCGGGGTGAAGCCCTGTTCGGCCAGGCCGCGTTCGAGGTTGAGCACCTGGAAGCGGGCGAACGGGTACCGCTCGGCGAAGCGTTCGCGGCCGTGTTCCAGGAAGCGGGGGGAGATGTCGGTGAAGGTGTAGCCGACGCGGCCTTCGTGCCGTGCCAGGGCGGGCAGGACGCGTTCGCTGGTGGCGCCGGTGCCGGCGCCCAGCTCGACCACCTCGACGCCGCGGCCGGCTGGGAGCTGTGGCAGCCGGGCGTCGAGGAAGTGCCGGACGGTGTCGCGGACGAGGACGTTGAAGGAGTCGGTGAGCGGGTTGCCCTTGTAGAAGTTCTGCACCAGCTTCATCGAGGAGCCGGGGAACATGATCTCGGTGGCGCCCACCTCGCCGCGCAGAATGCGCGGGTAGGCGTCGAGGAAGAGCCGGTTGAGGGTGACGGTGGGCTCGATGTCGGGGTGCGCGGCGGCGATCCGGTCGAACTCCGCCTCCCAGCGACCGGCGGCCTCGGCCTGGTCCACGGTGTCGACAGCCGCGGTGGTGGTGATCCGGTCGCCGTCGCGGGTGAGGTAGCCGGCGTCCGTGAGGATGTTGAGCAGTGCCTCGTGCAGGCGGGCGAACCGGTCGAGGATGCCGAGGCGGGTGCACAGTTCCCCGGCGCCGTGCCGCTCGCCGGAGCGCCGCAGGACGCCCATGCGCTGGTAGACGCCGAGCAGCATGGGCGCGGAGACGGCCTCCAGTTCCTCGTATCCGGTGAGGACGCGGCGGGCGGCGGGGTCCGGGCCCGGTCCGGCCGCCAGGTCCTCGGCGGCCCCGGCGAGGGTGGCGGGGTGGCCGCCGGCCGCGAGTTCGCCGTCCAGGGCCGGGTCGTGGCCCATGGCCTCCAGGGCGCGCCGTCCGGCGCGGATCGGCATCGCCTGGGGCAGTGCGCTGCCGAGGACGCGGCGTACGGCGGCGATGCCCTCGGCGGGGCCGAAGTCGCGGATGCCGAGTCCGGCGAAGATCTCGGCGAGGCCCGGTCGCGCGCCGGAGCCGACCTGGCCCCAGTACCCCTGGTTGACGACGGTGACGGGGTGGGGCAGCCGGTCGCGCAGGAACAGGGCGTAGGCGTCCTCGGTGGCGGAGGCGCAGATGTAGGCGCCGTTGCCGGCGAAGCTGCCGAAGGAGCCGGCCGAGGAGAAGTAGGCCAGGAAGTCCAGCGGCCGGCCCGCCACGGCGGCGGCGAGCGCGGCGGCGCCGACGGTCTTGACCTGGACGGCGGCGGTGAAGGCGGCCTCGTCCAGTTCGGCCAGCGGGTGGTTGTCGAAGGCCATGGCGGCGTGCACGACGCCGTGCAGGGCACCGTACCGGCGGTGCGCCTCTTCGACGGCGGCGGTCAGGTCCGCGACCGAGCAGGCGTCGCCGGGTATGTGGGTGACGTCGCCGCCGAGGCCGCGGATCTCGTCGGCGACGGCGCGCTGTGCGGGGCCGGGCTCGTTGCGGCTGAACCAGACCAGGCGGGCCCGGTGGTGCCGGGCGAGGTGGCGGCTGAGTTCCTGGGCTATGCCCCCGGTGCCGCCGACGAGCAGGTAGACGCCGCGGTCCCGGAAGACGGGGCCGGGTTCGGGCAGGGTTACCCGGCCGAGGCGGCGGACGTAGCGGACCCCGCCGCGCAGGGCGACGGTGCGTCCCGCGGGGTCGGCGGGGGCGGCCAGCACGGCGTCCACGAGGGCTTCGGTGGCCCGGTCGCCGTCGAGGTCGGCGCCGGCGTAGTCCAGGGCGCTGACGCTGAGGTCGGGCCGTTCCTTGGCGACGACCTGGAGCAGTCCGTGCAGCCCGGCGGCGAACGGGTTGGCGGCGGTGCCGCCCGCGACCGCGTGCACGTCGCTGGTGACCACGACGAGGCGGGTGGGGGCGAGGGCGCGCGCCAGGTGGAACAGGGACAGCGGGCCGTGCCGCAGGTGCTCGCGAGCCTGGCCGAGACCGACGGCGTCGGTGACGGCGGCGCCCGCACCTCCGAGGTGGATCACCAGGTCGGCGCTCTCGGTGGCCTTCAGCCAGGCTTCCAGGGGCTGTTCGTCGAGCGCGACGAGGTCGACGCGGGCGAGCGGGTCGCGGGCCGCGATCGCCTCGCCGAGCCGCCGTGAGGCGGCGGTCACCAGGACCACGGTCCGGCGGGCACGCGGGGCGGCGGGATCGGCGGGGGCGGCCTCGCGCACCCACACCGGGCGGTAGAAGTCGGGGAGTTCCACGGCGGGTTCGACGGCGGGCGTCGCGGGGGCGGCGGGCGGCTGGGGTATCCAGTACCGCTTGCGTTCGAACGGGTAGGAGGGCAGCTCGGTCCGTCTGGCCGTCGCGGGGGTGACGCGGGACCAGTCGACGTCGGCGCCGGCGACCCACCGCTCGGCGACCGCCGTCAAGTCCGCTACGCGCAGGGCCTCTTGCAGCGCCTCGGCCTCGGCGCCGGTGAGGACGACCCGGGCGCGGGTGGCGCGGCCGGTGGTGATCCGGGCGTCGGTCCCGCCGGCGGCGTACGTCTCCAGCGCGGCGGCGGCCTCGGAGAACCGGCGGGCGGGCAGCGCGAGGCGGAACTCGTGGGCGGTGCGGCCCGACTGGAGAGTGTGGGCGACGTCGCCGAGTCGCGGCGCGCCGGGCGGGGGCGCGGTGGCGGGCGCCGGTCGCCGTACGGCCGCCACCGCGCCGGCGACGGCGCCGATGGTGGCCGCCGTGCCGAGGGCGGCGGGCGGTTCGCCGTCCAGTTCGGCGGCGATCAGTTCGTGGTAGCGGGCGCGTTCGGTGACGGAGAACCCGCACTCGGCCAGGTCGGTGCCCAGATCGAGGTGTCCGGCGGGTACGCCGATGATGCGCGCGGCGAGGTCCAGGCACAGGCGCTGCGCCTCGGCGAGCGCCTGGCCGGCGTCCGCGTCCGGGGCCGGTTCGCCGGCCCGGCGAAGGTGGGCGGCCAGGTCGGCGGCGCAGGCGCGCAGCCGGTCCTCGCTCTTCGCGGAGAGCACCAGCAGCTGCTCGCCGTCCGGGGCGGCGGGCCCCTGATCGGCGGTGTCCGGGCGGTACTCCTCCACCAGGACGCAGGCGTTGGCGCCGCCTCCGCCGAAGGAACTGACCAGCGCGCGCAGCGGGGTGCCCGGCTCGACGGGTGTCCAGGGGGCGAGGGCCTGCTGGATCTCGAAGGGCGTGCCGGTGAAGTCGATGTCGGGGTTGCGGCGGGCGGAGTTCAGCGACGGGGCCAGCGCGCGGTGCCGCAGCTGGAGCAGCACCTTGGTCAGTCCGGCGATGCCGGCCGCGGACTCCAGGTGGCCGATGTTGGACTTGACGGAGCCGACGGCGACGGCCGGCCGCTCGGCGCCGGACCGGCCGCCGAACGCCTCGGCGAGGCCGGCGATCTCGATGGGGTCGCCGAGCGGGGTGCCGGTGCCGTGGGCCTCCACGTAGCCGACGCCGGCCGGCTCCACCCGGGCGCGCCGCAGCGCGCCGCGGATCACCTCGGCCTGCGCGGCGGCGCTGGGCACGGTGTAACCGCCGGTCTTGCCGCCGGCGTTGATGGCGGAGCCGCGGATGACACCGAGCACGCGGTCGCCGTCGGCGACGGCGTCGGCGAGGGGCCGCAGCAGCACGGCGCCCACGCCCTCGCCGTCCACGAAGCCGTCGGCGCCGGCGCCGAAGCTCTTCAGCCGGTCGTCGCGGGAGATCATCCCGCGGTCGGCCAGCATGCGCAGGTGCATGGGGTGCAGGATCAGGTTGACCCCGCCCGCGACGGCGGCCCGGCACTCCCCCGCCCGGATGCTCTCGCAGGCCAGGTGGACGGCGGTGAGCGAGGCGGAGCAGGCGGTGTCGACGGCGAGGCTGGGGCCGGTGAAGTCGAAGGTATAGGACACCCGGTTGGCGATCGACCAGTGGTTGGAGTGGGCGTCGGTGCGCACGCCGCGCGCGTTGGCCTCGCCGCCCATCCATTCGTAGTTGTTGTTCATGACGCCGACGAAGACGCCGACCGGTCCGCGTGCGGCGAGCCGGGCGGCCGGATGGCCGGCGTCGTCCAGGACGGCGGCGGCGGTCTGCAGGAAGAGGCGTTCCTGCGGGTCCATGGCCTCGGCGTCGGCGGGCGAGATCTGGAAGAAGAGCGGGTCGAACTTGTCGACGTCGTCGATGAACCCGGCCCACTTGCTGTAGCTGCCGTGGGTCCCGGCGGGGTCGTGGTGCGCGTCGGCGTCCCAGCGGTCGGCGGGCACCTCCCGGATGCAGTGCCGGCCCGTCCGCAGGTTCTCCCACAGCTCGCCGGTGGTGCCGGCCAGCGGGTAGCGGCCGGAGACGCCGACGATCGCCACGCCGTCGCCGGCCGCCGGGGTCTGGCCCGGGTCGCGGGCGGCCAGCAGGCTCAGCAGCAGCTTGCGCTTGTCGTCCACAGTTGCTCTCTCTCAGGTCTTCGATCGGCCGCCGCGGGCCGGGAGTTCGCCGCCGGGAGGCGGGCCGGCCGGGGCCGTGGCCGGCCCCGGTCGGTTGAGGTGGCGGCCGGTGCGGGACGTCCGGGGCCGCCGGGGGTCAGGCCGGGTCCGCGGCGCGCGCCGCGGCCCGCTGGGCGCGCCGGGAGACGCGGGCCGGTTCGGCCGGCCCGGCCGGCGCGCCGCCGGGGGCCGGGGCCAGGCCCATCAGCTCGGCGAGGTTGCCGACGAAGGAGCGGATGGTGGGGAACTCGACGAAGGCCGTGGCCGGGACCTCGAAGTCGAGTTGCTCGCCGAGCTTGGCGACGACCTCGATCAGGACCAGCGAGTCGAGGCCCAGGTCGAAGAGGTTGGTGTCGAGGGCGGCGCGGTCACGGCCGCCGAGCACCTTGCCGATCTCCCCGGTGAGGTAGTCGGTGACGAGGCGCACGTTGTGCTCGGGGTCGGCCGGGTCGAACCGGTGCAGCAGCCGGTCGTCGTCCTGGCCGGCCCGTGCGGCGGGGCCGTGGCTGCCGGGGTCCACCCAGTGGCGGCGCCGTTCGAAGGGCTGGGTGGGCAGCGGTACGCGGTGGACGTCCCGGTCGCCGTGGACGGCCGCGGGATCGAGGGCGGCGCCCCGCGTCCACGCCTGGGCGGCGACGGTGAGCAGGTGGGCGTGCCCGGCCGGGGCGTCGTCCCGCGGGGTGAGCGGGAGGGCGAAGTCACCGGTGTCCGCGAGCAGCGCGTCCAGTGCGTCGAGGGAGGCCCGGCCGGTCCAGATCGCCGGGTCGCGCGCCTCGTCCTCGGTCGTCCAGCGGCCGGTGCGCGGGCTGAGCACGGGCAGCCGGGGCACCCCGGCGTGCTCCGGCGCGGTGCCGGCGGCGAGGGCCAGGGCGGCGGCGAGCGGGAGCGCCCCGGACAGGGCCGCGGCGACGGCCGTTCCGGTGCCGGTCGCGGCGAGGCCGGCCGGGGTGAGGCCCCAGGCGGTGAGGGCGGTGGCGAGGGCGTACTCGTGGGCGAAGGCCGCGTGCGGGTCGTCGCCGGCGAGCAGGTCCCCGGTGCGGCCCGCCCGGCCGAGGGCGGCGGCGCAGGCGTCGGCGGCGTCCCGGTAGGCGGGCACCGCGCCGTACAGCTCGGCGGTGTCCGCCGCGTCCGCGCCGGTGCCGGTGAGGACCAGCACGGCGCCGGTCCCGTCGGGTCCGGCGACGCCCTGCCGGGTGCGTGCCTCGTCGCCGAGGGCGAGGGCCATGGCGGCCTCACGGGTGCCGCGGGCGACCACGGCGAGCCGGTACGGGTGGGCGCGGCGGCCGAGCCCGAGGGTCTGGGCGACGGCGGTGAGGTCGAGGCCGGGCCGGGCCCTGAGGTGGCGGGCGAGCGCTCCGGCGGACTGCTTCAGGGAGTTCTCGGAGCGGGCGGAGAGCACCAGCAGCTCCGGGGCGCGGCCCGGCTCCGCCTCGGTACGCGCCGGCGGCTCCTCCAGGACGACGTGGGCGTTGGTGCCGCCGATGCCGAAGGAGCTGACGCCCGCCCGCAGCGGGTGGTCGCCCTCGGCCTTCCAGTCGGTGGTGCCGGTGTTGACGTAGAAGGGGCTCGTGGCGAAGTCGATCTCGGGGTTGGGCCGGGTGTAGTGCAGGCTCGGCACCAGCGTGCGGTGTTCCAGCATCAGCGCGGCCTTGATCAGGCCCGCCATCCCGGCCGCGGTGTCGAGGTGCCCGATGTTGGTCTTCACCGAGCCGAGCGCGCAAGTCCCGGTGCCCTGCGCGCCGCCCTCCCGGAACGCCTCGGTGAGCGCGGCGACCTCGATCGGGTCGCCGAGCGGGGTGCCGGTGCCGTGCGCCTCGACGTAGCCGATGCTTCCGGGGTCGACGTCGGCGACGTCCTGGGCGTCGGCGATGACCTCGGCCTGCCCGGCGATGCTGGGCGCGGCGTAACCCGTCTTGCCGGAGCCGTCGTTGTTGACGGCGGAGCCCTTCACGACGGCGTGGATCCAGTCGCCGTCGGCGAGCGCCTCGGAGAGCCGCTTGAGGACGACGACGCCCGCGCCGCTGCCGATGACGGTGCCCCGGGCCTCGGCGTCGAAGGCGCGGCAGTGGCCGTCGGGGGAGAAGATCATGCCGTCCTGGTACTGGTAGCCCTGGTTCGGCGGGGCGAGGTGCACGGCGCCGACGAGGGCCATGTCGCACTCGCCGCCGAGCAGGGCGAGGCACGCGGTGTGCACGGCCACCAGGGAGGTGGAGCAGGCGGTGTTGACGCTCATGCTGGGGCCGCGCAGGTCGAGCTTGTAGGACACCCGGGTGGCCAGGAAGTCCTTGTCGTTGGCGAGCATCAGCCGGTAGTGGTCGACGGTGGACGCGGCCCGGTAGCGCTCGCCGAGGTTGTGCAGCAGGTAGGTGTTGAGGCCGGCGCCCGCGTAGACGCCGATGTGCCCGTCGGTGCGCCCCGGGTCGTAGCCGGCCCGCTGGAGGGCCTCCAGGGCGCACTCCAGGAAGACGCGGTGCTGCGGGTCGAGGATCTCGGCCTCGTCGTGGGTGAACTGGAACAGCTCGGAGTCGAACAGGTCCGTTCCGTCGATGGTCTGGGCGGCCCGGACGTAGCGGGGGTCGGCCAGCCGTTCGGCGGGGACGCCGGCGGCGAGCAGTTCCTCGTCGGTGTAGCGGGTCAGGGTCTCGCGGCCCTCACTGAGCACGTCCCAGAACCGCTCGACGGAGTCCGCGCCCGGGAACCGGCAGGCCATGCCGACGATGGCGACGTCGGAGTCGGAAGGGGTCATGGTGGTTGTCTCCTGTTGCTGCCGGCTTCTCAGCCGAGCCGTATGCCGAGGTCCGCGGCGACGGACCGCATGTCGAGGAAGCTCCGGGCGACGAAGCGGGCGGCGTCCTCGCCGGCGTCCATGCGCTGGAACAGGTCGATCAGGGTGCGTTCGTGCTCGTCGCGGTCGCCCTCGCCGGCGGCGATCTCCCGGACCACCGTGCCGAGCCGCTCCTCGACGTCCGCGAGGTCGAGCGAGCGGGGGAACTTGATGCTGAACGTGTTCCGGTCGTAGGAGGCGTTGCGCTTGACGGACCGGACGTGGCTGGCCGCGTTGAGCTTGTAGAACATGCAGTCGAAGTTCTTGAACGAGTAGTAGTTCAGCAGCGGGAAGAGCGTGCAGTGCGTCTCCATCGGCGACGACTCGTACAGGCCCTTGGCGCGCAGTTCCTCCACGATGCGGTCGGGGTCGTAGTCGTGGCGCATCGCGATGAACGGGAAGACGATCTTCGGCAGGTTCTCGTCGTCGTCGAAGAGCAGTTCCTCGAGCTGTCCGCCGAAGAGGGTGTCGGTGAGCCGCTCGCCGAACGTCTTGTAGAAACCGCGGACGATCTCGCGGACGTTGGACTCCATGGTGAGGATCTGCTGCGGGTCGGCGCACAGCGCGATGTAGGGGATCTTCTGCCGGTAGGCCATGAGGATGGCGCGGAGCACGAAGAAGGTGCGGCAGGAGACGCAGGGCAGCTTCTCGTCGAGGTAGTTGCCCGGCTTCTTGGACGCGGGACGGTTGAACACCTCGCGCATCATCAGCTTGATGTTGTCGTCGTCGGCGTCGAGGACGAACGTCGCCGGAATCTTCTCCCGGGCGAGCGCGATGTTCTGCGCGGCGTGCACGCTCTCGAAGGGCACGTCGAAGGTGAAGGCCAGCACCCGCTTGCCGTACTCGTTGGCGAACTTGTCCAGCATGTACGTGCTGTCCTTGCCGCCGCTGTACATGAACAGGCAGTCGTACTCGCCCGGTCCGGCCTTCGCCTGCTGGAACTCGGTGAACACCTCGCTGGTGTAGCGGTAGTTGACGAGGAGGTCGGAGGCGAAGTCCAGGTTGCACAGGTTGCACACCCCCTGGTCGTCGAGCACCACCCCCGGGTGGTCGGCCTTGAGCGAGCAGACGGTGCAACTGGACACGGAACCCCCTGTGGAACCCGTCGGATACGGCTGTGCGGTGTGCGTGGTCGGTGCGGTGCGGTGGCGGGCCGTCACGGGCGCTGCCTCCGGCCGCGGCGCCGGGCCAGCGCGCCGGCGTCGCGGGAGCGCCGGGGCCGGCGCGCGGCGGGCCCGGTGTCCTCGCCGGCGTGCGCGGCCATGGCCCGTACGGTCGGATGGCCGAACATGTCGAGGCGGGTGACCCGCAGGCCGAGCCGCTCCCGCAGGGCGGCGACCACGGAGGTCAGACGCAGCGAGTCACCGCCGGCGTCGAAGAAGTTGTCCTCCGCGCCGACCTCCTCCAGACCCAGCACCTCGCACCAGACAGCGGCGATGCGGCGCTCCAGGTCGGTGCGGGCGGCGGCCCCGCCGCCGGCGACCCGGGTGCCGCCCGGCCGGGGCAGCGCGCCCCGGTCCACCTTGCCGTTCGGGGTGAGGGGCAGCTCCGGCAGGGCGACGACGGCGGCCGGGACCATGTAGGCGGGCAGGACCTCGCGCAGCCCGGCGCGCAGCGCGTCCGGGGCCGGGGCGCCGGGACCGGTGACGTAGGCGACCAGGCGGCGCTCGCCCGGCCGGTCCTCTCGTACGACGGCGACGGCGGCGGTGACGCCCTCGGCGCGCCGCAGCGCGGACTCCACCTCGCCGAGTTCGACGCGGTAGCCGTTGAGCTTGACCTGGCCGTCGATGCGCTCCAGGTACTCCAGGCGGCCGTCGGGCAGGTGCCGCACCAGGTCGCCGGTGCGGTAGGCCCGGCCGGTGCCGCCCCGGGGCGCGGTCACGAAGCGTTCGGCGGTCAGCTCGGGGCGGCCGAGGTAGCCGTCGGCGACGCCGTCGCCGGACAGGTACAGCTCGCCGGGGACACCGGGCGGGACCGGGACGCCGCGCTCGTCGAGGACGTGGCAGCGGGTGTTGCCGATGGGGCGGCCGATGGTGACGGGCTCGCCGGGGCGCACCCGGTCGACGGTGGACCAGATGGTCGTCTCGGTCGGCCCGTACATGTTGTACAGGGCGCCGACGAGCGGGGCGAGCCGGTCGGCGAGTTCACCCGGGAGCGGCTCGCCGCCGCACAGGGCGCGCAGCGCCGGGTCGCCCGGCCAGCCGGCGGTCAGCAGCATCTGCCAGGTGGTCGGGGTGGCCTGCAGCACGGTGGGCGCCGACCGCTCGACGCGCTCGCGCAGGGCGAAGCCGTCGGCGGCGACGGCGGCGGACAGCACCTCCACGGTGCCGCCGCGCACCAGGGGCAGGTACAGCTCCAGGCCGGCGATGTCGAAGCAGACGGTGGTGAGGGCGAGCAGCGAGTCCGTGGAACGGAAGCCGGGGGTGCGGGCCATGGTCCACAGGAAGTTGACCAGCGCCCGGTGCCCGACCTGGACTCCCTTGGGTGTCCCGGTGGAACCGGAGGTGTAGATGACGTAGGCGGGCGCGCCCGGCTCGGACCGGTCGAACGGCCCGCTGCCGTCCGCCACGGGGTCGGTGCCGGCCAGCACCTCCGGCACCACGACGGGGGTGGCCGGGAAGCCGGCGAGGGTACCGCGCAGGGCCTCGTCGGTGAGGACGAGCCCGGCCCCGGAGTCGGTCAGCATGTGGCCGATGCGGGCGGCCGGGTAGATGGGGTCGATCGGCACGTAGGCGGCGCCGCTGCGCATCACCGCGAGGAGGCCGATCAGCAGCTCCGCCGAGCGCTCCAGGAGGACGCCGACCACGGTGCCGGGTCCGGCGCCCAGCCCGGCCAGGTGCCGGGCCAGCCGGTCGGCCGCAGCGTCCAGTTCCGCGTAGGTCAGCTCGCGGTCCTCGAAGCGTACGGCGGTGACGTCCGGGGCGGCACAGGCGAGGTCGCCGATGAGCCGGCTGACGGTGCGCTCGCGCGGGTAGTCGGCGGTGGTGTCGTTCCACCGCCGCAGCACCAGCTCCCGCTCCTCGGGGCCGAGCAGGTCGACGGAGCCCAGCGGGGCCCCGGGTGACGTCGCGGCACCGTCGAGGAACAGCGCGAAGTGCTCCGCCAGCCAACATTTCTGACGTTCCGTCACCTCCGTGCCGCCGAAGCGCGCCGAGCCGTCGGCGTCGATCCGGACGGTCAGCGGGCGGCGGACGGGACCTGCCGGCCCGTCGGGCAGGATCACGGCGACGGGCAGCCCGGCGCGGGCGGCACCGGCCAGCTCGGGGTGGCGCAGCGCCACGTCGCGGCGGTACGGCGCGCGGGCCCGGATCCGGTCCAGTTCGGCGCCGGCCCGGCCGGTGAGGGCGTCGAGGGTGTCCTCCAGCAGGCCGTGCGGGGCGCGCAACGGCACCTCGCCGGCCAGCAGCCCGGCCGCCGCGCCGCCGGCGGGCGGGACGGACACGGCGACGTCCTGTTCGCCGCCGCGGGAGAGCCGGGCGAGGAAGGCCAGGACGGCGGCGAACGCGACCCGCTCGGGCGCGGCGCCGTCGCGGATGAGCGCCTCGGGCAGCGCGACCGCACCGGCCGGGCGGTACCGGTCGGCCAGGCCGCCGAACCGGGGCGGCAGCATGGGCTCCAGCGACCGGAGCGGCCGCAGCCAGTACCGCTCCCGCCGGTGCGCGGCGCGGGCGGCCTCGGCCAGCTCGGCGGCCTCGGCGTCACTGAGGTGCGGGAAGCGGCCGTCGTGGCCGTCGGCCAGGGTCGCGGCGAGAGCGACGGGGTCGAGCCGTTCGCCGGTCAGACCGGCTAGATCGGTGAGGCGCACGTCCCGGTCGCCGGTGGCCACGGTGAGCGCGTCGGGACCGGAGCCGACGACCGTGCCGGGCACGGCGGTGGAGGCCCGGCCGGTGACCTCCACGCCGCGTACGGCGACCAGGTCGCCGCCGAGGGCGAGCAGCGCGGTGCCGAAGTCGTTGCGGCGGCGCCCGAACGAGGTGGCCCGCGCCAGCGCGTCCAGTTCGGCGGCGGGCTGGTGCCAGTCGAAGACACCGGCGCGGGGCAGTCCGTCGTAGCGGCCGTGGTAGGTCCGCAGGGCGAGGTCCTGCGGGGTGCGGGTGACCGTGCCGGCGGCGAGTTCGTCGACCAGTTCGGCGAAGGACTCGATGCCCGCCTCGAAGCAGGCGACGTCCAGGTCGTGCGCGGTGGCGTCCTGGTCGACGGGCAGCGCGCGCCGCTTGAGCACGTCGCCGGTGTCCGCCTCGCGGTCCATCACGTGCCAGGTCACGCCGTGCTGCTTGTCGCCCTCGAGGATCGCCCAGCTCGTGGCGAACAGACCGGCGTGCCGGGGCAGCGGGCCGTCGTGGAAGTTCACCGGCAGCCCGGCCGGCAGCGCCAGCACCTCCTCGGGCAGCATCCGCAGGTTGGCGATGCTGAACAGGTGGTCGAAGCGCAGCGGAGCCAGCCGCTCGGCGAGGTCCGGGCCGAACCGCACGGCGGGCAGGCCCTCGCCCTCGGCCCAGGCGAGCAGCTCGGGCGACGGGGACACCACGGCGGCCACCGTGTGCCCGCGGGCCAGGAGCAGTCTCGTGCACTCGACGAGGAGGGTCTCCTCGCCGATCACGACGCAAGCGAACGGCTCGGCAGTCATCGTCCGTCTCCTTCGAACTTCCCGCGCTCCGCGAGCAGTACGGCCAGCAGCTCGTCCACGGCCGCGTCGGACAGGCCCTCGACCAGACGCCCGGCGTCGGCGGCCGGGCCGGCGGCCGGGCCGGAACCCGCCGGGGCGGTGGCGGGACCGGGGGCCGTGACGGGACCGGTTGTGGTGGCGGGCCCGGTGGATGCCGGGACCGGCCGGGGCTCGGGGGCGGCCGGCTCCCCGGGCCGGACCGCGCCCCCGGCGGCCGGTTCGGCGGCCCCCTCCGGGGCCGGTCCACCGTTGCCGTCCGGGGCCGGTCCAGCGGTCCGTTCCGGGGCCGGTCCCGTGGTCGTCGTCGCCAGGGCGTGGAAATGCTCGGCCAGGCGCCGGACGGTGATGCGCTCGAAGAGCAGCGTCGCCGGCTGGGGGCCGTACACGCCCTCCAGGGCCCGGGTCAGTTCCAGCACCACCAGCGAGTCCACCCCGTAGTTCTCGAAGGTGAGGTCCGGGTCGAGCTGGTCCGGGGCGAGCTCCAGCACCCGGGCGAACACCTCGGTCACCTTGCGGAGTTCGTCGTCGACGGCCGTGCGGTCGCCGGCGGGAGCGGCCGGGGCCCCGCCGGCGACGGAAGCGGCCGGGGCATCGGTACCGGCGGCCCGGGGTTCGTCCTGGACGGCCGGGCGCCGGGACGCGGGGACCAGGCCGTCGCTGACGGCGGCGATGACGCTCTGGAAGGCCGGGCCCGCCTCCGTGGCCGGTGCCGCCGCGCCGATGTGGGTGAACCCGCATACGGCGAGCGCGTCGCGCCACTGGCGTTCGCTCGCCAGCGGGGAGCGGGGCAGCCGCTGCTCGGGGTCGGCGAACAGCCACCAGCCGGGGGTGAGTCCGAAGACGAGCGCGAGCTGGTCGCGGGGCCGGGTGCCCTCGACCAGCAGCAGGGCCCCGCCCCGCCGCAGCAGCGCCTTGGCCCGCGGCAGCGTGCCGGTCAGGCTGCGCGTGGCGTGGAAGACGTTGGTGCCGAGCACCACGTCGTACGCGCCGGACTCGACGCCCTGGTCCGCTGCGTCCGCCTCGATGTCGAGCACTTCGAAGCGGGCGAAGGGATGACCGGCGCCGAACCGGGTCCGGGCCTTGCGGACGAAGGCCGGGGAGACGTCGGTGAAGACGTACTCGACGGAGTCCGCGTACGGCGCCAGCGCGGCCAGCACCGTCGCGGTGGTCCCGCCCGTGCCCGCGCCGACCTCCAGGATCCGTACCGGGCGGCCGGGCTCGGCGGCCAGGCGGGCCCGTACCCGCTCGGTGACCAGCCGCGCCACCTCGGCGTTGCAGCGGTCGGTGACCGGGTCGCCCCGGTACACGGCGGCCACGCGCTCGGCGGAGCCGTCGGGGAAGAGGACGTCCATCGCGGAACGGCGGCCGGTGAGCACGTCGGGCAGGGCCGCCAGGCAGTCCCGCAGCAGCGTGCCGATGGGGGCGAGGGCCGGGTGCCGGTCCGTCAGCTCGTCGAGAGCGGCCACCAGGGCGGCCTCGTCCTCCACGGCGCGGCCCGTCGGACGCAGACCGCCGTCGTCGTCGGTACGCAGCAGGCCGGCGGTCACCAGGATGGCGAGCTGGGCCTCGAACAGCGCCCGGTGTTCGGGTACGACACCCAGCCGGGCGGCGAGTTCCTCGTGGCCGGGCCCGTGGGCGCCGGGCGTGAACTGCTCGAACAGGCCGGCCCGGCGCAGTGCCGGGGCCAGCAGCCGGTGCGCGAGATCCTCCAGCAGGTCGACCGCGCGCTGGTGCGCGGCCAGTTCACCGTCGTCGGTGCCGGTCCGGCCGGTGAAGCGGATCTCGGGCAGCGGGGCGGGGGTGCCGCCGGGCGGGCCGGGCAGCACGGTCAGGGTGCGGTCCGGGTCGATGCCCAGGTTGTCCAGGATGTGCCGCTCGGCGTCCAGCGCGAACACCTGCGGCAGGCCCGCCGTCAGCGCGCGCTCCACCACGGTCATGCCGCGCTCGGCGGTCAGCGGCCGGATGCCCGCGGCCTCGAACCGGCGCAGCACGCGCTCGCGTTCGGCGTCACCCCCCGCGTGCCAGTAGCCGAGGTTCAGCACCCGCACCGGGAAGGGCAGCGTCCGCCCGGCGTGCGCGGCGTAGGCGTCGGCGAAGGTGCAGCCGGCCGCGTAGCCGGCCTGGCCGTGGTTGCCCTCGAAGGCCACCCCGGAGGAGTAGAGGAGCACGAAGTCCAGCGGCTCCTCGCGCACCGCGTCCAGCACCGCGAAGGCGGTGTCCGTCTTGGACTCCACGGCGCGGCGCAGCTCCGGTTCGGACAGCTCGCGCAGCTCCCGGTTGACCAGCGTCATCGCCGCGTTGAACACCCCGTGCAGGGCGCCGAACTCCTGCCGGGCCAGCCGGACGGCATCGGCGAGCGCTGCCGGGTCACCGGCGTCCAGGGCGAGGTGGCGCACCTCGGCCCCGTCCTTCTCCAGCTCGGCGATCACGCGCCGGCGCGTCTCGTCCAGCGGGGAACGGCCGACCACGACCAGCTTCGCGCCGTAGGCGCGGGCGAGGTGCCGGCAGGTGTCCCGGCCGACGGCACCGAGACCGCCGACGACGAGGTAGACGCCGCCCTGCCGGAACGGGGGTGCGGCGGCGGGCAGTTCGACACGCTCCAGGGTGCGGACCCGGCGCACACCGGCCCGGATCGACACCGGGGCCGGACGGGCCGGGAACGGCTCGGCCACGATCGCCCGCGCGGTCTGCGCGGCCTCCGCGGAGCGCACGTCGACCAGTGCGGCCCGCAGGTTCGGGTACTCCTTGGCCGCCACGGACGCCAGGCCCGCGAGACCGGCGGCCCACGGGGCGGAGGCGTCGCCCGCCTCCAGCGGGTGCACGTCGGTGGTGACCACCTTCAGCCGCACCGCCCGGTCGAGGACGCCGTGCCGGTCCAGCGCCCGCACCAGGCGGTGCAGCGCGAGGACCGAACGGTCCGTCAGGGCCCGCAGTTCGCTCCGGCCGGCGGGCTCGTGGCCTGTGCCGGCAGCCGTTTCGACACCGGCTCCGGCGTCGGATCCGGTGCCGGTCCCCGTGCCGAGGAAGTAGACCAGGTCCGGCGCGGCCTCGGTCAGCGCGCGGTCCAAGTCGGCGTCGGTCAGCCCGCCGGCGCCGATCCGCAGCCGCCGTACGTCCGCCCCGGTGTGAGCGGCGGCGAGGTCCGCGGCGAGGCCGGTGTCCGGCCGCTCGGCGGCCAGCAGCACGGTCCGGGCGGGTTCGGCCCGCCCGTCGGCGGGCCGGGCGGTCCACACGGGCCGGTGGACGACCACCGCCGGGTCCTTGGCCTGCCGGTAGGTGAGGCCGGTGAACCGGACGCGGGCGGCGCCTGCGTCGTCGCAGAGCAGGACGTCGTAGCGGTCGGTGCCGGTCCGGCGGACGTACGACCAGCCGGTGGCCGGAACGTGGCCGAGGACGTCGACGCGGTCGGCCGCGAACGGCAGCATCGGCGTGGACCGTCCGGGGTGGTGACGTGCCATCAGGGCGGCGACGGTGTGCAGGGCGGCGTCCAGGACGCCCGGGTGCAGGGCGTGGTCCGCGTCGCCGTCCACGGCGCCGATCCGGCCCAGTACCTCCTCGTCGATGGTCCACACCTCGCGGACCCGGCGGAAGAACGGGCCGTACGGCAGGCCCTGGTCCGCCAGCAGACGGTAGAAGGCGTCCCCGTCCGGGCCCGCGTCGAGGCGGGCGCGCAGTTCCGCCACGTCGAGAGCGGCCGGGGCGTCCTGGACGTCGCCGACCCGGCCGCGGGACCGGAGGGTGCCGTCGGGGCCGCGCACCTCGTAGCCGTCGGCGTCCAGGGCCACGGACACGTCGTCGGCGGGACCGGACAGGGCCAGCGGCGCCACCCAGCGCACGTCGGTCAGGGCCCGGCCGGTCAGGGCGCCGTGCGCCTCAGCGACGAGGTCGAGGTGGCCGGTGCCCGGCAGGATCGGCCGGCCGCCGACGACGTGGTCGCGCAGCACGGGCTCGTCCGCGGCGAGCCGACGCCGCCACTCGCGGGACGCGGCGGGGGCGGGTGCCCGCTCGGGGACGCGCTGGGCGGGCACCTGAACCCGGAGAGGTGCCGCCGGGCCGGGCCGGGGCGGTGCGGCCGGTGTGCCGGGGCCGGTGTCCAGCCAGTGCCGTACGCGCTCGAACGGGTAGGTCGGCAGCGGTACCCGGCGGGGGGTGCCGGGGCGCATCCGGTCGACGAGGTCCCAGTCGACGGTGACGCCGGACACCCACAGCCGGGCGAGCAGGTCGTCTCCCCCGGCGCGGATCTGGGCGGCGAGGAAATCGCCGCCGCCGACGGTCTCGGTCAGCAGGCCGGCCAGCGCCGGATGCTGCTCGACCCGGCCGCGGTGCAGCCGCTGGTCGTCCTCGCCGCGCCCGAAGGCGGTGAGCGCGGCCGCCGCGTCAGCGAGGTCGTCGGCGACGAACGCCAGCCGCTCGGGCAGGGGTTCACGGCCGGTGCGCAGGGTGTGCGAGACGTCGGCGAGCCGCGGCCCGGCGGCGCCGGCCCGCGCGGCGGCGCCGAGGGCGCGGCCCATCCCGGCCGCGTACGCGCGCAGCCGGGTCTCGTCGCGGGCGGAGAGCACGATCAGCCCGGGCGTCTCGGGCCCGGCGTCGGCGGGCTCGGGGGCGAGGTACTCCTCGACGACGACGTGGGCGTTGGTGCCGCCCGCGCCGAAGGAGCTGACGGCGGCGCGGCGCGGCAGCGGGCGGCCGTCGGCGTCGTGCGGCCGGGGCCAGGGCCGTGTCTCGCGCTGCACGGTGAACGGCGAGCGGGTGAAGTCGATGACGGGGTTGGGCTCGTCGGCGTGCAGCGTGGGCAGCAGGGTGCCGTTGCGGAGCTGGAGGACGGCCTTGGTGAGCCCGGCGATGCCCGCGGCCCCCTCCAGGTGGCCGATGGCGGACTTCACCGAGCCGAGCGCGCAGAAGCCGGTGTCGCCGGTGTCCCGGGCGAAGGCCTGGGCGAGCGCGGTGTGCTCGATCGGGTCGCCGAGGGCGGTGCCGGTGCCGTGGGCCTCGACGCAGCCGATGGTCCGCGCGTCGACGCCGGCGGCGGCCAGGGCCTGTTCGACCAGGGCCTGCTGGGCCTGCGGGTTGGGCACGGTGAAGCCGCTGGTGCGGCCGCCGTGGTTGACGGCGGTGGCGCGGATCACGGCGTGCACCGTGTCGCCGTCCCGCACGGCGTCCGACAGCCGCTTGAGCAGCACCGCGCCGACTCCCTCGCCGGGCACGTAGCCGCTGCCGCCGGCCCCGAAGGCGCGGCACTTGCCGTCGGTGGAGAGCATCGTCCGGTGGCTGAGGTGGACGTACTTGTCGGGGTGCGCGGAGACGTTCACCCCGCCCGCGAGGGCGTACGAGCACTCGCCACGGCGGATGCTCTCGCAGGCCTGGTGGACGGCGACCAGGGACGCCGAGCAGGCGGTGTCCACGACCACGCTGGGTCCGCGGAAGTCGCCGAAGTAGGAGACCTGGTTGGCGATGGAGGCGCGGTTGGCGAGGACCACCTGGTGGTTGCCGCGCGCCGACTCGGTGGCGGCGAGGACGGCGTAGTCGTCCCACATCACGCCGACGAACACGCCGACGTCGTGTCCCTGGCCGCCGAAGCGGGGCGCGGGGATGCGGGCGGGCGGGTAGCCGGCGTTCTCCAGCGCGGACCAGGCCGTCTCCAGGAAGAGCCGTTCCTGCGGGTCCATGGTGCGGGCCTGCTTGGGCGAGATCTTGAAGAACAGCGAGTCGAAGCTGTCCACGTCGTCCAGGAAGCCGCCCCAGCGGCCGTAGCTGCGGCCGGGCGCGGCGGGGTCGGGGTCGAACAGGGCGTCGGCGTCCCAGCGGTCGGCCGGCACCTCGGTGACGCAGTCCCGTCCCTCGGCGAGGTTGCGCCAGAACTCGTCCAGGTCGCGGGCCTTGGGATAACGGCCGCTGATACCGATGACGGCGATCGGGTCGTCCTCGGCCGGTGCCGGACGGGACGGCTCCGGCCGGGCCGCCGGTGCCGGGGCGGGCGCGGCGACGGGCGGCGCGGTCGCGGTACCTACGGTGTCGGGGGCGCCGGGGGTGCCAGGGCTGTCGGCCGGGAAGAGGCGGGTCACGGCGTCGGCGTGTTCGGCGAGGACGTGGTCGGCCAGTTCGTCGACGGTGCGGCACTCGAAGAACACGGTGCCGCGCAGACCGGGGAAGTCCTTGGCGAGCAGGGAGTTGGACTCCATGACGAGCACCGAGTCCAGCCCGTAGTCGTCGAGCGGGATCCGGCTGTCGAGCCGTCCCACGGGCAGCTTGAGCACTCCGGCCAGGGCGGTGCGCAGATGCTCCACCAGCCGGGCCCGCATACGGTCGTCCGCCGCCGGTCCGGCAGGCGCGGCAGGCGTGCCGGCCGCGCGTGCGGCGGGCGGGTTCGCGGCGGGCACGGCACGGGTGGTGCCGGCCGGGGGTGCCGTGGTGGTGCCGGTGAGGGCCGCGTCGACGGCGGCCGCCTCGCCCCAGGCGGGGACCAGCCACGCGGTGCGGGCGCCGAGCGCGCTGTCGAGCAGGGCGACGCCCTGGACGGCGTCCAGCGGCCGCATCCCGGTGCGGCGGGTGTAGGCGGCCAGCTCCTCTTCCCGGACCAGCCCGTCGACCCCGCCGACGGCCCACAGCGGCCAGGCCAGGGACAGGCTGCGGCCGTGCCGCAGGCCCTGCCGCGTCCAGTCGTCGCGCCGGGCCGTGTACAGGTCGGCGAACCGGTTGGCCGTGGCGTAGCTGGCCGCGCCGAAGTCACCGATGACGGAGGAGACGGAGGAGAACACCACGAAGCAGTCGAGGTCGTCGTCGCGGGTGAGCCGGTCGAGGTGGACCAGGCCGTGGGTCTTGGCCGCGAGCACCCGGGTGAACCGCTCCCGGTCGCCGGGGTCGGCGCGGCCCTCGTCGGCGACGCCGGCCAGGTGGAACACACCGTCCAGGGCCCCGAAGCGGTCGCGGGCGGCCGCCAGGGCGGCGGCCAGCTCGTCGGCGCGGGCCACGTCGGCGCGCAGGGCGAGCACCTCGGCGCCGAGCCCGGTGAGCGTGCGGTGCCACTCGCGAGCGGTGGCGTCCGGCTCGGAGCGGCCGATCAGCACCAGCCTGGCCGCGCGGGTGCGGGCCAGGTGCTCGGCGAGGACACGGCCGATGGCTCCGCCGCCGCCGGTGACGACGTGGACGCCGCCGTGCCGCAGGGGTGACGCGGTGGCGCCGGCCGGCCGCACCGGCCGCAGGGCGCGGACCTGCCGGGCGCCGTTCGCCGTGCGGCGCGCCTCCAGCCCGGCCGCGCGGGGCACGGCGCGCAGTTCGGCGGCCACGGCCTCGGCGGCCGCGTCGGCGGCGAGGGCCGGGTCGACGCCCAGGGTGAGCAGTTCCAGGCGGGGCGCGGCGGGGGCCGTGGACCGGGCGAACCCGGCAAGGGCGGCCCACTCCGGCCGGTCGTGGCCGCCCTCCTGGGAGTGGAGGACGAGCAGGCGCACCCGGCCGGGCAGGGCGTCGGACCGGGCGGCCCCGAGCACCTGGAGCGCCGTCCCGCAGACCCGGTCGAGCAGGCCGGCGGGGTCTCCCGCGTCCGCCGCCGGGGCGGGGGCGGTCAGGCCTCCCACGACGGCGAGGTCGAGGCCGTCGGGGTGCGCGAGCCCGGCGAGGGCGTCGGCGAGGGCGCCGGGGTCCTCGGGGACGTTCACCACACGGCGCCACACTCCGGTCGCGGCGAGGGCCGCCTCCAGTTCGGGGTGGCGGCCGAGGACGGCGAGGGTGTCGGCCGCGTTCCCCTGCGCGGGTTCGCCGGCGGCCTGCCAGCAGGGCTCGTAGAGGCGCGCCTCACCGCTCGCGGGGGCGGTGGCACCCGGGGTGGGCACGGCGTCCGGCGTCGCGGGCGCCGTGGCCCCGGCCGCGGTGGCGGGCGCGGGGGCGCGGCCCGCGAAGTCACGGAGTTCGGCGAGGACGTGGCCCTGCTCGTCGTAGACGGTCAGGTCGAAGCGGCGGACACCGGCCGTCTCCCCCGTCCGCCGGGCGTGGGCGAGGCAGACGGGCGGCAGCGGGGCGTGCACGTCGAGCGCGCCGAGGCTGAAGGGCACCGCGAGTTCGCCCGCGCCGGGCGCGGTGGTGCGGCCGGCCCAGTGGCAGGCCCGCAGCGCTCCGTCGAGCAGCGCGGGGGGCACCTCGGTGACCGGTTTGCCGTCGCCGGCGTCGAGGCGGACCAGGGCCTCGCCGGACCCGGCGCGGATCTCGTCGATGACCTGGAACGAGGGGCCGTAGCCGAACCCGGCGGCCGTGTAGTCGGCGTAGGCGCCGGCCCGGTCGCGCAGGACGGGGAGCCGGGCGCGCAGCGCGTCGAGGTCCTCCGGTGCTGCGGTCTCGGCGGCCGGAGCCGGGACGGCGCGGCCCCGGGCGTGGGTGGTGCGTTCGCCGCCGGTCTCGCCGTACACCTCGAAGAGCAGGGCGTCGCCGTCGGGGCGGAAGGAGACGTACACGGTCCGCTCGCCGTCGGCGACCTCCACCGCGCGGCCCCAGACCACCTCGCGCAGGGCGTGCCGGACGCCGGGCCGGGCGAGGTGGGCGGCGGCGCGGACGAACTCCAGCGTCGCGGCGCCGGCGAGCAGGCGCCGGCCCTCGATGACGTGGTCGCGCAGCAGCGGGTCGCCGGAGCGCCACCTCTTGGCGAAGCGGACCTCGTCGACGGTCGACTCGTTGGCGTCGACCAGCGGGTGCGGCGCGGACGTGCCGAGGTCCGGGTCGAGCGGGATCCAGTAGCGCTCGGGGGCGAACGGGTAGAGCGGTGCGCGGGTCCGGCGCGGTGCGGGGCCCGGCCGGCCGGCGTGCCAGGCCCGCCAGTCCACGTCGGCGCCGGTCAGCCAGCGGCGGGTCAGCTCACCGAGCGGGCCGTCGTCGTTGATCCCTGGCTGGGGCTCCCCGGCGGCGCAGCGGCGCAGCGCGGCGGCGACGGCGGCACCGTCGGTGGCGACGACGGCGAAGCGGGCGTCCATGGCCTCGCGGCCGGTCTGGCTGGTGAAGCACAGGTCGGCGAGCGGCACCCGCTCGGTCTCCAGGAAGCGGGCGGCGCGTTCGGCGTGGGCGCGCAGCCGCTCGCCGTCGCGGGCGGACAGGACGAAGGCCACCGGCTCGCCGGTGTGCTGCCGCGCGGCGGGGACGTCGGTCGCCGGCTCGGGGTGCGGCGGCTCCTCCAGGACCAGGTGGGCGTTGGACCCGCCGGCGCCGAAGGAGCTGAGGCCGGCGCGGCGCGGGGTGTCCCCGGCGGGCCAGTCGGCCAGGTCGCGCTGGACGCGGAACGGGGAGCGGTCGAAGTCGATGTTCGGGTTCAGCTCCCCGGCGTGCAGCGACGGCACCAGCGTGCGGTGGGCGAACTGGAGCAGCACCTTGGTGAGTCCGGCCATGCCGGCGGCGGACTCCAGGTGGCCCACGTTGGACTTGACCGAGCCGATCGGCCAGGTGCCCGGCCCGGCCTCGGCGGTGCGGTACGCCCGGCCGAGTCCGGTCAGTTCGACCGGGTCGCCGAGCGCGGTGCCGGTGCCGTGGGCCTCGACGTAGCCGATGCCGTCCGGGGTGACCCCGGCCCGCGCCATGGCCTCGGTGACGGCGCGCTGCTGGGCGTGCGGGCTGGGCACGGTGTAGCCGTTGGTCCTGGCGCCGTGGTTGACGGCGCTGCCGAGGATCAGGCCGTGGACGCGGTCGCCGTCCGCCAGGGCGCGCCGGTACGGCTTGAGCAGGACGGCGCCGACACCCTCGCCGGGCACGTAGCCGTCGCCGCCGGCGCCGAAGGCACGGCAGCGGCCGTCGGAGGA
Organism: Streptomyces sp. NPDC047869; assembly: GCF_040704065.1. Taxonomy (NCBI): domain Bacteria; kingdom Bacillati; phylum Actinomycetota; class Actinomycetes; order Kitasatosporales; family Streptomycetaceae; genus Streptomyces; species Streptomyces sp. NPDC047869. The sequence goes on along the minus strand of NZ_JBEYRK010000021.1, from coordinate 70,279 downwards.
CAGGAAGCGGCCCTGGCTGAGGAAGGCGTACTTGTAGGGGTGGACGGAGACGTTGACGCCACCGGCCAGGGCCAGTTCGCTCTCGCCCCGGCGCAGGCTCTCGCAGGCCAGGTGGATCGCGGTCAGCGACGAGGAGCACATGGTGTCCAGCGCCATGCTCGGGCCGGAGAGGTTCAGGGCGTGGCTGACCCGGTTGGCGATGGTCGCGAACGACGAACCGGTCAGCGGGCGGCCGCCGCGCAGCGCGTCGAGGGCGCCGTGGAACTGGTACTCGCCGTACATCACGCCGACGTACACGCCGACCGGGCGGCCCGCGAGGTCGGCGCGGCGGTAACCGGCGTCCTCCACGACGTGCCAGGCGTTCTGCAGGAAGAGCCGTTCCTGGGGGTCCATCAGCTCCGCCTGGCGCGGGGAGATGCCGAAGAACAGCGGGTCGAAGCGGTCGACGTCGCGCAGGAACCCGCCCCAGCGGGTGTGGGCGCGGCCGGGCGCGGCCGGGTCCGGGTCGTACCAGCGGGTGTGGTCCCAGCGGTCGGCGGGGATCTCCGTCACGCAGTCGCGGGCCTCTGTCAGGTTGGCCCAGAACTCCTCGATGTCGTCCGCCATGGGGTAGCGGCCGGCGATACCGATGACCGCGATGGCGTCGTCCTCGTCGGCCGGCGACGGCGTGGCGGACCGGTCGCCGGGTGCGGTGCGGGCCGTACGAGCCGTACGTCCCGCGCGGGCCGTACGGGAGGGGCGCGGCGTCGCGGTGACCGGGGATGCGGCCGGCGACGGCGCGGCGGCGGTGCCGCCGGTCTCCTCGGCCGCGGTGGTGCCGCGCAGTTCGGCGGCGTGGTGCTCGGCGAAGTAGCCGGCGAGTTCGCCGAGGGTGGCGTACTCGAAGAAGAGGGTCTTGGACAGCCGGTCGAACCGCTTGCCCAGTTCGCGGTTGAGCTTGGTGATCGTCAGTGAGTCGATGCCGTGCCGCTCGAACGGATCGTCCTCGCCCAGTTCGGCCGGGTCCAGGCCCGTCTCGGCGGCGATCAGGGTCCGCAGCAGCGTCACGGCGAGGGCGTGCGGCTCCTCGCCGCCCGGTGCGCCGGCCGCTTCGGCGGCGGCCGGGGCGCGGCCGGCGGGGGCGCGGCCCGACAGCGTGCCGTCGATCTTCACCAGGTCGCCGTGAGCCGCGACGAACGCGCCGGGCACGCCGAGGACCCGCTCGAACAGGGCGAGGCCCGTGCCGGTGGGCAGGACGCCGAAGCCGGTGCGGGCGGCGATGTCCGCGGCGGCCTCGGCGGTCTGCCGCATGCCGCCGTCGGCCCACATGGGCCAGGCGACCGAGGTGATCCGCGGGTGGCGCTCGGCGTAGGCGTCCAGGTAGGCGTTGGCGTACGCGTAGTCGGTCTGGCCGGCGCTGCCGATGTGGGCGGCGATCGAGGAGAAGGCGACGAAGAAGTCCAGCGGGTCGTCGGCGGTGGCGGCGTCGAGCGCGCGCACTCCGTCGACCTTGGGCGCGAGTACGGCGGCGAAGTCGTCGGCGGACTTGGTAAGGGCGAAGCCGTCGCGCAGCACGCCGGCCGCGTGGACGACACCGTTGATGGGGCCCATCTCGGCGCGGATCGAGGTCAGTTGGCGTGCCACCGCCGCCGGGTCCGAGACGTCCGCGGTGCGGTAGGACAGGCGATCGGCGAGTGCGGCGGGCGGCTGCTCGCCGCGGCCGAGCAGCACCACGCGGGCGTCGGCGCGGCCGAGGATCCAGTCCGCGACGGCACGGCCGAGTCCGCCCGTGCCGCCGGAGACGACGTACACGCCGCCGTCGCGGACGGCGACGGGCCCGGCGGCCGGTGCGGGCGCGGGCCGGGGCACCTGGCGGCCGCCCGTGGTGTGGACGGCCTCGGGGTCGCGGCCGTCGCCGGCCAGTTCGGCGGCGAGCGCCGCCGCCTCGTCCACGCCCTCGGCGAGTCCGACGGCCTGGACGGCGAGCAGCGGGTTCTCGGCCCGTACGGTCCGGGCGAAGGCGCCCAGCGCGGCACGCTCGGGCCGTGCCCCGCCGGCCTCGTGACGGTGCAGCAGCAGGACGCGCGCGGGTGTGGTGGGCCGGGCCCGCAGCAGCCGCTGGACCAGCCCCAGCGCCTCCTCGGCCGAAGGCTCGTCCACCAGCAGCACATCCGGTACGGGCCCGTCCGCCAGGCCGGTCGCGGTGGCCGCTCCGGTTCCGGTCTCCGGTGCGGTCACCTCGCCGACGCCGCAGCCGGTCAGGGCGGCGGTGAGCCGGTCGCGGCGGGCGGCGGTCGCGGCGAGGACGACGCCGGTGGCGCCGGCCGGGGTGCCGGCGGGCTCGGCGGGCGCGTCGGTCCAGCGGCGCACCAGCAGGGCGGACTCGCCCGGTTCGCCGGGTCCGCTCGCGGCCGCTTCGCCCGTTCCGCCGAGCACCCGTACGGCCAGGTCGGTCAGCCGGGCGAGGACGGTGCCGTGGTCGTCGGTCAGGGTGAGGTCGGCGCGGGCCGAGCGCTCGCCCAGCCGGCGGGTGGTGACCAGCGCCCGGCAGGCCCCGGCGACCGGGGAGTGCACGGTGAGTCCGGCGAGGGCCAGCGGCAGGAACCCCTCGGCGGTTTCGCCGTAGGTGCGGGTGAGGAGCAGCACCAGGGCGTGCAGGGCGCCGTCCAGGAGCGCGGGGTTGAGGAGCGCGCCGTCGAGCGCGGCGCCGTCGGGCAGTTCGAGGGTGGCCAGGGCCTCCCCCTCGCCCAGCCGGACCTCGGTGAGGGCGCGCATCCGGGGCCCGTAGTCGAGGCCGAGGCGGCGCAGCGTGTCGTAGCACTCGAGGTGCCGGAGCGTCTCGGCGCAGCGGGCGGCCGCCGCCGCGAGGTCGGCCGGGGCGGGCCGTTCGGCCGGGCCCGGCTCGATGCCGCCGGCCGCGTACCCGGTGTCGTCGCCGTCACCGGTGATCTCGAATCCGGCGCCGTCGTCCTCGCGCCAGAGCGAGATCAGCGAGGTGCGCGGCCCGGTGGCGTGGCTCAGCAGGCGCTCGAAGGAGACGTCGCGCAGGGAGACGGCCGTGCCGAGGGACAACTCGGCCGCCGCGCGCGCGAGTTCGAGCTGCGCGGCGGCGGGCATGACGGGTTCGCCGTGGACCCGGTGGTCGGCGAGGTAGAACTCCTCGCCGGTCCGGGTGGTGCGGTAGGCGAGGGTGTCGAGGGTGGAGACGTTCTCGTCGAGCAGGGGGTGCGGGCCCGGTGCGGCGAGCCGCGGGGCGGTGGCCTCGTCCGGTCCGGTCAGCCAGCAGCGGCGGCCCTCGAACGGGTAGGTGGGCAGCGGCACCCGGCCGCGCTCCTCGCCCGCGAACCAGGCGGCCCAGTCCACCTCGGCCCCGGCCTGCCAGGCGCGGGCCACCCCGCCCCACGGTCCGTCGGCGACACCGAGGGCGGCCCCGCGCACCTCGTCCGCCGCGCCGCGCAGCGCGATCCGGCCGCGGCCCGGGGCTGTACGGGGCGCCTCGGCGCCGGGGCGGCCGAGAGCGGCCACGGCCTCGGCGGGGGTCAGCGCACCGATGACGCACGCGGCGACATGTGCGGCGGGTCCGTCGCCGTGGACGGCGACCGGCCGCAGACCGAGGTCCAGCCACAGCCTGCCGAGCGCGTACTGCACGGCGAAGGCCGCGCCGCGTGCGCCGTGGCCGAGCGCGCCGGCGGCCACGGCCGCCGCGTGGTGCCCGGCGAAGGCGGGTTCCGCGGCGCACCACCGCTCGGCCAGCCCGGCCGCGTCGGGCACCTCCTCGGCGAAGACGAAGGACACCTCGCCCGTGACGGGCCGTTCGGGCGCCTCGGCGGCGCGCAGCGCGGCGGCGAGGGCGGCGCGGTCGTCGCCGGTGACGGCGAGCCGGTACTCGTGGGCGCGGCGCCCGACCGCCAGGGTGTAGGCGACGTCGGCGAGCGCGGCGCGGTCGTCGCTCTCGAGGTGGCCGGCGATGTCGCCGGCCGCGGTGCGCAGCGCGCTCGGGGTACGGGCGGAGACCACCAGGACCTGCCGCCGGCGGGAGTCGCCGGCGGCGGGCGCGGGCGGCGCTTCCTGGAGTACGGCGTGCGCGTTGGTGCCGCCGATGCCGAACGAGCTGACGCCCGCGCGCAGCGGCCCGTCCCCGGTCCAGGGGGTGGTGGCGGTGCTGACCTCGAAGGGGCTCGCGGCGAAGTCGACGGCCGGGTTGGGCGTCCGGTGATTGACGGTCGGCACCAGGGTGCGGTGCTTCATCATCAGCGCCGTCTTGATGACGCCGGCGACACCGGCCGCGGCGTCGAGGTGGCCGACGTTGGACTTCACCGACCCGATCGCGCAGAAGCCGGTGTCGGCGGTGGCCTCGCGGAAGGCCTTGGTGAGCGCGGAGACCTCGACGGGGTCGCCGAGCCGGGTCGCGGTGCCGTGGGCCTCGACGTAGCCGATGGAGCGCGGGTCGACGCCGGAGACGGTGTGCGCCTCGCGGATGACGGCGGTCTGCCCGGCGGCGCCGGGGGCGGCGAAACTGACCTTGCCGCTGCCGTCGTTGTTGGTGGCCGTCCCCTTGATGACGGCGTGGATGGTGTCCCGGTCGGCGAGGGCGTCGCGCAGCGGCTTCAGGACGACGACGCCCACGCCGTTGCCCAAGACGGTGCCGCCGGCGTCCGCGTCGAAGGCGCGCACGTGCCCGTCCGGGGACAGGATGGCGCCTTCCTCGTACAAGTAGCCCTTGACCTGCGGCAGTTTGACGGTGACACCGCCGGCCAGGGCCATGTCGCACTCGCCGTTGATCAGGCCCTGGCAGGCCAGGTGCAGGGCGACCAGCGAGGTGGAGCAGGCGGTCTGCACGGTGTAGCTCGGGCCCTTGAGGTCGAGCTTGTACGACAGCCGGGTGGCCAGGTAGTCCTTGTCGTTGCCGACCATCACCGCGAAGTGGCTGGAGGTGGTGGTCTGGTCGACGTGCGGCAGCACGTGCTGCTGGAGGTAGGTGTTGATGGCGGCGCCGGCGTAGACGCTGATCAGCCCGTCGAAGCGGGCCGGGTCGTAGCCGGCGTGCTCGAGGGCCGCGTGCCCGGTCTGCAGCATGATGCGGTGCTGCGGGTCGGTCATGGCGGCCTCGGCCGGGGTGAACTCGAAGTACCCGGTGTCGAAGAGGTCGACGTCGGGGATGACGCCGTGTGCCGGGACGTAGGCGGGGTCCGTCAGCAGCCGGGAGGGCACGCCCGCCGCCGCCAGTTCCTCGGGGCTGAACCGGGTGATGCCCTCGCGGCCCTCGCGCAGGAGGTGCCAGAAGGAGTCCAGGTCGTCGGCGCCGGGGAAACGCCCGGCCATGCCGATGATCGCCACATCCGTCTCGGCCGCCTGGACCTCGGGACTGCTCACTGGGCCAACTCTTCCTTCGCGTGGGGCTGTCCGGGTGCGGACGGCCGGTTGCCGGTGGTGCTGGGGTGGGGGCGGGTGCCCGTCGCAGGGGCCGGGCGCCGCGGCGGCCGCGGCCGGCGGGCGCGGTTCACCGTCCGCTCCGGCGCCGGGCGGGGCGCCGGCCACCCTTGGACTGGGTCCCGGCGGCTCCGGTGGGCGGGGCGGGCGGCCGGCTCCCGCCGGTGGCCGGTGCCGGGGCGCGCAGTCGGGCGAGCGAGCCGCCGGGGTCCTGGGCGATCCGGGCGAGGAGGTGTTCGTAGGCACGGGCGAGGCGCCTGGCCGTCGCCGGGGTGAACAGGTCGGTGCTGTACTCCAGGTAGCCGGCCAGTCCCCCGCCGGTCTCCTGCACCACCAGGCTGAGGTCGTACCGGGACGTGCCGGCGTCGGTGCGGAGCTGCGTCACGGCCAGGGCCCCGGCGTCGTCGGCCGACGGCACGTCCCAGGTGGGCAGCAGGTTGAACGTGGCCTGGAACAGCGGGGACCGGGCCGGGTCGCGGCGCGGCACCAGGGCACCGACGAGGTCCGCGCAGGGCACGTCCTTGTGGCCGTGGGCCTCGCCGGTGGCGTCCTTCGCCTGGGCCAGCAGCTCGGTGAAGGCGCGCCGCGGGTCCGCGTCGAGGCGCATCGGCAGCATGTTCACGAAGTAGCCGACCACGCCTTCCAGTTCGGCGTCGGGCCGGTTGGCGACCGGCGTGCCGATGACCAGGTCGGGGTCCTGAGTCTCGCCGCCGAGCAGGGCGGCGAACGCCGACAGCAGCGTCATGTAGAGGGTGGCGCCGTGCTCCTGGCCGAGCCGCCTCAGCCCGGCGGCCACGTCGCCGGGGGCGCTCAGCTCGGCCTGGGCGCCCTGGTACGTCTTCACCGGGCACCGCTCGTAGTCGGTGCGCACCGACAGTTGATCGGGCGCTCCGTCGAGCCGTCGCCGCCAGTGGTCGCGCTGGCGGTCGAGCTCCACGGCGGTGACGGCCGTGGCCTGCCGGCGGGCGAAGTCGGTGTACGTCGTCGGCAGCGGCGTGAGCTCCGGCTCTCCGCCCCGCGCGAACGCCCGGTACAGGGCCTGCTGTTCGGTCAGGACGATGTTCACCGACCAGCCGTCGAACACGCCCCACGGGCGGGTCAGTACGGCGATGTGCCGGTCGTCCGCGAGCGTGAGCAGGTGGGAGCGCAGCGCGTACGGTCCCTGCGGGTCGAAGGGCCGGGCCCGTTCGGCGCGCAGCCAGGCGGCGAGGCCCGCCTCGTCGCCCGGGGCGGGCGCGACGGTCACCGCGAAGCCGGCCGCGTCGTGCACGCGCTGGGTGAGGTCGCCACCGGGGTCGCGGTCGTAGCCGGTGCGCAGCACGGGGTGCCGCTCCACGAGGGCGCGCACACTGCGGACGAAGGCGTCGCGGTCGAGCGGCCCGTCGAGCCGAAAGGCGAGCTGCACGTTGTCGTGCGCGGCGGCCAGATGCCCGGGCCGGTCGCGGAACCACAGGTCCCGCTGCTGCAGGGACAGGGGCGCGGTGTCCTCGACGGGCACGCCGGCCGGCGCCGCGCTCCCCCGGCCGCCCGGCACCGAGCCGACGCCGTCGGCGGCGGCAGAGCCGGCCGCCTGCGCCGCGCCCTCCCGCGCGACCGGGGCGTTGCCGTCACCCGGTACGAGGGGCGCACCGGCGGGCTCCGGGCCCTGCTGTCCACCGGGCGCGTCGTCCACCGCCGCGGCCGGGCCCTCCGGCGCCGGGGTGCCTCCGGCGGACTGCGCGGCCGGACCGGTTCGCGGCGCGCCCGGCTGTCCGCCGCTGAGCAGCCTGTCCACCACGGCGGCCATCTCGGCCATGCCGGAGGCGGTGAAGACGGCCTGGAGCGGGAGGTCCGCGCCCATCTCCTTCTTCACCCGCAGCGAGAGCCGGGTGGCCAGCAGCGAGTGCCCGCCGAGGTCGAAGAAGGTGTCGTCGAGGCCGACGCGGGCGACGCCCAGCACCTCCGACACGATGCGGCACAGCTCGCGCTGGGTGGGCGTGTGCGGGGCGACGTACTCCTCGCGGGCCAGGTCGGCCTCGGTCGGCTCGGGCAGGGCGCCGCGGTCGACCTTGCCGTTGCGGTTGACGGGCAGTTCGGCGAGGACGACGAATGCGGTGGGCACCATGTAGTCGGGCAGCCGCGCGGCCAGGTGCTCCTTGAGCCGCCGGGCGAGCGGTACGTCCGGTCCGGCCTCCTCGCGCGGGTCCCGCACCGGGCTGACGTAGGCGACGAGGGAACGGTTGGCGCCGGTGCCGCGCGGCAGGACGACGGCCCGGTGCACGTCGGGGTGCCCGTGCAGGGCGTTCTCGATCTCGCCGGGCTCGACCCGGAAGCCGCGGATCTTGACCTGGTCGTCGACCCGGCCGAGGTGCTCGATCAGCCCGTCGGAACGCCACCGCACCAGGTCACCGGTGCGGTACATGCGGGTGCCCGGGGTGAACGGGTTGGCCACGAACCGCTCGGCGGTCAGCCCCGGCCGGCCGAGGAAGCCGCGGGCGAGCTGGTCGCCGGCGATGTACAGCTCGCCGGGGACACCGGCGGGCAGCGGCCGCAGCGCGTTGTCGAGGACGTACGCCTGCGTGTTGTAGACGGGCGCGCCGATGGGCACGCGGGTGGCGCCGGGCTCGGGGGTGTACGGGCCGTACAGGCCGAGGGCGCCGCCCACCTCGGTGGGGCCGCACAGGTTGAACAGCAGGGTGCCGGGCAGGGCCCGCGCCACCCGCTCGGCCAGTTCCACGGACAGCGGTTCGCCGGTGGCCTCGAGCCGGACCAGGCCGGTGCACTCGGCGGCGGCCGGCTCGGAGAGGAACTCGGCGAGCATGGAGGGCACGAAGTCGATGTCGGTGACGCCGTGTTCCCGGACGGCCCGGGCCAGGTACTCGGGGTCCTTCTGGCCGCCGGGGCGGGCGATGACGATCGTCGCGCCGACCTGCAGCGGCCAGAACAGCTCCTTGACGGAGACGTCGAAGCCGATGGAGGTCTTGAACAGGATCCGGTCGCCCTCGCCGCCCCGGTAGACGCCCTGGTCCCAGGCCAGCCAGTTCATGCTCGCGCGGTGGGTGACGACGACGCCCTTGGGCCGGCCGGTGGTGCCGGAGGTGTACAGCACGTAGGCGGGGTGGTCCGGGCGGATCCCGACGCCGGGGTCGGTGTCCGCCGTGCCGGTGGTGTCGGGCAGTTCGTCGAGGACGAGCAGCGGGCGGGCGTCGGCGACCATCGTCTCGCGGCGCTCGTCGGGCAGGTCGGGGTCGAGCGGCAGGTAGGCGGCGCCGGACTTGAGGATGCCGTAGATCACGACGAGCAGGTCGAAGGAGCGGGCCATGCTGACGCCGACGATCCGCTCGGGGCCGGCGCCCCGCTCGGTCAGCCAGTGCGCGAGCCGGTTGGCGCGGGCGTCGAACTCCGCGTAGGTCAGGGCCTGGTCCTCGTACACCAGCGCCGTCGCGTGGGGCGTGCGGGCGGCCTGGGCGGCGAAGGCGGCGGTGAGGGTGGGCGCCGGCATCGGGGTGCCGGTGTCGTTCCACTCTGTCAGCAGCAGCCGCCGTTCGGCGCCGGGCAGCACATCGAGGTCCAGGGCGCGGGTGCCGGTGCCGTCGTCGGCGGCGAGGGCCTCGGTCAGGCCGGTGAGCGCGGTGAGGAGGTAGCCGGCGACGGCGTCGGCGGACAGCGAGTCGTCGACCTGGAGGTCGAGGGAGAGTTCACTGCCGAAGTCGTCGACGGACACCGACACCGGGTAGTTGATGCCGTCGGCGGCGGCGACGAACCGCACTCCGGCGTCGTCGATGCGCGGGGCCCCGGCCTCGTCGTGCCCGGGTTCGAAGTGGCGGAAGTTGGCGACGGCGCTGAACAGCGGGGCGTCGCCGTCCATGCCGCTGCACCGCTGGGCCAGGCCCAGCGGGGTGTGCTCGCGGACGACCAGGCCGCGCAGCGCGAGGTCGACGTCGTCGATCAGCTCGCGGACGGTGCGGCCGGCCAGCCGGACCCGCAGCGGGAGGGTGTTGATGAAGTTGCCGAGCATCCGCTCCACGCCGGGCACGCCCTGGAGCCGTCCGGACATCACCGAGCCGAAGACGACGTCGTCGCGGTTGCTGCACGCGGCGACGACCCGTGCCCAGGCCGCGTGGAACAGGCAGGCGGGGCTGAGCCGCAGCCGCCTGGCCTGGGCGCGCAGTTCGCCGGTGAGTTCCGCCGGCAGGGTGCGGCGCAGTCGCGTGACCCGGCGGGCGTCGCCGTGCACATCGGCCAGGCCGAACGGGAACGTCGGCTCGGTGACGTCGCCGAGGGCGGCGCGGAAGTACTCCTCCGCCTCGTCGCCGGCCTGCCGGCCCAGGGTGTGGGCGACGAAGTCGCGGTACGGCGGCGGGGGCGGCAGCAGGTCGGCGCGGCCGGCCCTGTGCAGGGCCAGTTCCCCGAGGGTGAGCCGCAGCGAGGTGGCGTCCTCGATGAGGTGGTGGGCGGTCAGCAGGAGGTAGCGGCGTTCGGAGTCCGGGTCCTCGGCGACCGTCAGCCGCAGCAGCGGCGCGCTGTCGAGGCTCATCCGTTCGGGGCGGTCCAGCAGGGCGCGGGCCTGCCGCTCGGCGTCCCCGCCGGGTTCGAGGCGGACGCGGCGCAGCGGCAGCCGGGCGGTGCGGTGCACGACCTGCACGGGTTCGGGAAGTCCGGTGGTGAGGACGGCGGTGCGCATGACGTCGTGCCGGTCGACGACCGCCTGGAGGGCGGCGGTGAACCGGGCGCACGCCGCTTCGTCGTCGGCCGCGTAGAGGGTGGAGACGAGGTAGGGGTCGTGGTCCGGGTCCATCAGGTGGTGGAAGAGGATGCCCTCCTGCGTCGACAGCAGCGGGTAGACGTCCCGCACGTTGGGCGCGCCGCCGGGCACGGCCGCGGTGATCGTGTCGAGCTGGTCCTGGGTGAGGTCGATCAGGGGCAGCAGCTCCGGGGTGAGCCGGGTGCAGCCGTCCGGGATCAGGTTGGGCGGGGCGCTGTACTCGTCCGTCCCGGCGGTGTCGTCGATCCGGGCGGCGAGGGCGGCGAGGCCGGGCTCGGCGAACACGTCCCGTACGGCCGCGTTCAGGCCGTGCTCCTTGAGCCGCGCCACCAGTACGGTGATCATCAGGGAGTGGCCGCCGAGGGCGAAGAAGTTGTCCTCGGCGCTGATCCGTCCGGCGTCGAACCCGGTCAGTTCGGCCCATACCCGGGCCAGCAGCCGTTCGGTGCGGGTGGCGGGGGCGACGTAGGCGCGCCGGGCGAAGGCGTCGGTGCCGGGGGCGGGCAGGGCCGCCCGGTCGAGCTTGCCGTGGGCCGTGACGGGCAGTGCGTCCAGGAGGACGAAGGCGCTGGGCACCATGTAGTCGGGCAGGGTGGCCGCCAGGTGCCGGGTCAGCTCGGCACGGTGGTCGTCGCCCGGGTGGCCGGGGTCCAGGACGGCGTACGCGATGAGGCGGGGGCTGCCCGGCTGGTCCTCGCGGACGAGGACAGCGCAGGCCCGCACGGCCGGGTGCTCGGCGAGGCGGTGCTCGATCTCGCCCGGCTCGATGCGGAAGCCGCGCAGCTTGACCTGGCCGTCGGCGCGGCCGAGGAACTCCAGGGTGCCGTCGGGCAGCCACCGGGCCAGGTCGCCGGTGCGGTACATGCGCGATCCGGGTGTGCCGAACGGGTCGAGCACGAACCGTTCGCGGGTCAGCTCGGGCTGGTGGAGGTAGCCGCGGGCGAGGCCGGCGCCGGCGATGTACAGCTCGCCGGCGCAGCCGATGCCCTGGGGCTCGCGGGCCTCGTTCAGGACGTACAGCCGGATGTTCTGGATGGGCCGGCCGATGGGAACCCTGCGCGGGGCGGGGCCGGCGGGGCAGGTCCAGTGGCTGACGTCGACGGCGGCCTCGGTGGGGCCGTAGAGGTTGTGCAGGGGTGCCGGGTGGCGCTCGTGGTGGCGGGCGCACAGGTCCGGGGGCAGGGCCTCGCCGCTGCAGAAGACCTGGCGGACGGTGGCGCACTCGCTCCAGCCCGGCTCCTCGACGATGGTGCGCAGCATGGAGGGCACGAAGTGCAGGGTGGTCACGCCGAACCGGCGGACGGCGGAGACCAGGTAGGCGGGGTCGCGGTGGCCGCCGGGCTCGGCGACGGCGAGCCGGGCGCCGGAGAGCAGGGGCCAGAAGAACTCCCACACGGACACGTCGAAGCTGTACGGGGTCTTCTGCAGGACGACGTCGTCGGCGCCGAGGCGGTACTCGTTCTGCATCCACTCGATGCGGTTGACCGCCGCCCGGTGCTCGATCATGACGCCCTTGGGGCGGCCGGTGGAGCCGGAGGTGTGGATGACGTACGCCAGATGCTCGCTGGTCAGGCCGAGTTCACCGGCGGGCAGGTCGTCCTCGCGGCCGCCGGTGACGTCCTGCCCGGCGCGGTCGCGCAGGGTGCCGTCGCGGTGCAGGCCGAGCAGGTGGGCGGCGCCGAGCAGGGGCTCGGTGTCCAGGTCCGGCTGGGTGAGGACCACCTGGACGCCGGTGGACTCGACGAGGGCGGCGCGCCGGGCGCCGGGGTGGGTGGGCTCGACGGGCAGGTAGGCGCCGCCGGCCTTCAGGGTGCCCAGGATGCCGGCGACCATCTCGGCGGAGCGGTGCGCGTGCAGGCCGACGAGGGTGTCGGGGCCGACACCGTGCCCGCGCAGACCGTGGGCGACACGGTTGGCCCAGGCGTTGAGTTCGCCGTAGGTCCAGGAGCGGTCGGCGTCGACGAGCGCGATCCGTTCCGGGTGGCGGCCCACCGCCTCCTCGAACAGCTCGTGCAGGCAGCGGTCGGCGGAGTACGGCCGCTCGGTGTCGTTCCACACCTCGACCACCTGGCGGCGCTCCGCGGCGTCGACCATGCTCAGCGCGGACAGGGGGCGGGACGGGTCGGCCGCGACGGCCTCCAGCAGCCGCGTGTAGTGGCCGATGAAGCGGCGGACGGTCTCCCGGTCGTACAGGTCGGTGTTGTACTCGACGGTGCCGGCCAGTCCGTCCGGGGTCTCCCGCAGGTCGACGGTGAGGTCGAACTTGGTGAAGCTCAGCTCGACGTCGACCGGGTTGACGTCGAGGTCGCCGAGGGACGCCGAGCGCCCGGTCTGCGCCTCCTGGAGGACGAACAGGGTCTGGAAGACCGGCGCGTGGGCGAGGCCGCGCTCGGTGTCGAGCGCGTCCACCACGGCCTCGAACGGCACGTCCTGGTGGTCGTAGGCCTCCAGCGCGGTCTTCCGCACGCGCGCGAGGAGCTCCGGGAAGGCGGGGTCGCCGGACAGGTCGGTGCGCATCACCAGGGTGTTGGCGAAGAAGCCGACCAGGTCCTCCGCCTCGCGCCGGTTGCGGCCGGCGACCACGGTGCCGACGGCGATGTCGCTCTGGTGCGTGTAGCGGTTCAGGACGACGTCGTAGGCCGCCAGGAGGGTCATGTAGAGGGTGGCGTCGTGGGTCTTGGCCACCTCGCGCAGCGCGTCGAGCAGTTCGGCGGGGCAGCGGAAGGTCTCGCCGGCGCCCGCGTACGTCTTCACGCGGGGGCGTTCCCGGTCGGTGGGCAGGGTGAGCCGGGGGTCGACGCCCGCCAACTGGCGCTTCCAGTAGCCGACCTGGCGTTCCTGCACCTCGTCGGCGAGCCACTGCCGCTGCCAGTGGGCCCAGTCGGCGTACTGGACGGGCAGGGGTTCGAGCGGCGCCGGCCGGCCCGCGCCGAACGCCTCGTAGCAGGCCACCAGGTCGCGGAAGAACACCCCGACCGACCAGCCGTCGCAGACGCTGTGGTGGGTCGTGACGAGGAGGTGGTGCTCCTCTTCGGACCGCCGCAGCAGACGGGCCCTGACGAGCGGCCCGCGCTCCAGGTCGAACGGGGCGGCGGCCTCCTCCCGGCAGATCTCGGGCAGCCGCGCCGGGTCGGTGAGTTCCTCCTGCGCGACGGTGAAGTCGGCGCCGTCACCGACGATCTGCCCCGGTACGCCCTCGTGTTCGGCGAACCGGGTGCGCAGCACCTCGTGCCGCTGGACGACCTCCGCCAAGGCCCGCAGCAGCGCGGGCCGGTCGAGGCGGCCGCTGAGCCGCATCGCCACCGGGATGTTGTAGGCGGCGCCCGTGCCGCCCAGTTTCTCCAGGAACCACAGGCGTTGCTGGGTGAACGACAGCGGCAGCGGCTCGCCGGTGTCACGCGGCAGGCGCGGCACGGCGCTCAGCGCGGACAGGTCGACGCCCTGCTTGCGCAGCAGCGCGATCACGGCGCGCTGCCGCTTCGCGGGCAGGGAGCGGATCCTCCGGACGAGGTCCAGTCCGGTGTCCTGACTGGTGATGTCCATCGTCAACCTCTGCCTCAGCTCTCGATGTCCAGGGCGTCCAGCTCCTCGTCGCTCATGTGCTCGACGAGGGCGATGCTTTCGAGGATCAGGTCCACGTCGAGCGTGCCCGAGTCCGTCGTGCCGGCCGCGCGACGGCCGAGCTCCAGGGCCATGTCGGCGAGCCGGGGCGCGCTGAAGACCGCCTCCACCGGCAGCTCCACGCCGGCCCGTTCGGTCAGCCGGTTGATGAGACGGGTGGCGAGCAGCGAGTTGCCGCCGAGGGCGAAGAAGTCGCTGCGGCCGTCCAGCCGCTCCGCCGCGACGCCCAGGACGTCGGACCAGGCGAGCGTCATCGTGCGCAGGGAGTCGGAGGGCGCGCCGATCCCGGCCGGCGTGTCCGGCGCGGGCGGTTCCGCCGCCGGCCGCCGGGTGGCGGCGGGTGCCTCCGGGGTGCCACCGACCCAGTAGCGGCCGGTCTCGAAGGCCGTCAGCGGCAGCGGTGCCATGGGGCGCGGCCCATCGTGCAGGCCGGCCCACGGCACCCGGACGCCGCGCGCCCAGAGTTCGGCGAGCTGCTCCAGGGCCCGGTCCTGGACCAGTCCGGCGAGGAACGCCTCGCCGCGGGCGCCGGCCAGGACCGCGGCGAGCGGACCGGCGTCCTCCTCGGCGTTGCCGCGGTGCACGCTCGCTCCGACGGCCGCCGTGGCGGGGCCCTCGGCGAGCTCGGTGGCGAGGGCGCCGCGGAGCTGCCCGCGGCCGGCGGCGACCACGGCGAGCCGCTCCGCCTGGGGTTCCCGGCCGAGCTGGGAGGTGTAGGCGAGGTCGGCGAGGCTCACCGTGGCTTCGCCGGCGCCGTCGCCGTCCAGGAAGTCGCGCAGGCGGCTCACGGCCGTGCGCAGCAGCTCCGGGGTGCGGGCGGAGACGAGCACGACCTGCGGTGCCGGGTCCGCCGGGACGTTGCGGACGGGAGCGGGCGGCGCCTCGACGACGATGCTGACGTGACTGCCGCCCGCCGCCACGGAGTTGATGAGGGCGCGGCGGGGCACACCGCCGCGCGGCTCCCAGCCGGCCGGTTCGTCGGCGAGCCGGAGGGCCGAACCCTCCAGGTCCAGCCGGGGGTTGGCGTTCCCGGTGGCGACGAGCGGGGCGACCTGGCCGTGCCGGAGCTGCAGTACGACCTTGGTGAGCTGCGCGATGCCGGAGGCCGCCTCGGGGTGGCCGAGGTTCGACTTCACGGTGCCCACCGGCACGGGTTCGGTGACGCCGGCGAACACCTCGCGCAGCGCGCGCACTTCGACCTCGTCGGAGAAGGCGGTTCCGTTGGCGGCGGCCTCGACGCAGCCGATGTCGGCCGGTGCGGTGCCGGCCCGCTCCAGGGCCCGTCGCATGGTGGCGACCTGGGTGCGGTGGCTGGGGGTCATGAAGCCGTTGGCGCGGCCGCCGTGCAGTGAGGCGGTGCTCCTGATGACGGCGTGCACGGTGTCGCCGTCGCGCAGGGCCGCGTCCAGCGGCTTGAGCAGGACGGCGCCGACCGCCTCGGCGGGCAGGTAGCCGTCGCCGTCGCGGAAGCTGCGCGCGCCCGGGTGCGTGCCGAGCAGCCCCATCTCGCCGAGCGCCAGGTACTTGTCGGGGTGGACGTTCAGGTTGACGCCGCCGGCGACGGCCAGCTCGCACTCACCGCGCAGCAGGTCGGCGCAGGCGAGGTGCACGGCCATCGCGGAGGACGTGCACATGCTGTCCACGGCCAGGCTCGGGCCCTCCAGGCCGAAGAAGTGCGAGACGCGGTTGGCGATGAGGTTGTAGGAGGCGGAGGCGGTGAGCGCCGCGAGGGCCGGGTCGGCGGCCGCGTCCGCCCGGTACATCTGGTAGGCGGCGCCGACGTAGACGCCGACGCGCCGGCGGTGACGCCGCTCGACGACCTCCTGGGTGACGCCGCCCTGCTCCAGCAGGTGCCACACGGTCTCCAGGAACAGCCGCTGCTGCGGGTCCATGGCGGCGGCCTCGCTCGGCGCGATGCCGAAGTGCAGCGGGTCGAAGCGGTCGATGCCGTCGAGGAACGCGCCCCACTGCGCCTTGCCGCCGCTGTCCCAGCGGTCGGCCGGCACCTCGGTGACACAGTCCCGGCCCTCGCGCAGCGCGGCCCAGAACTGCTCCAGGTCGTCGGCGTGCGGGTAGCGGCCGCTGATACCGATGATCGCGACGGCGTCCGTACCCTGCTCGCCCTCGCGCCGGGCCGGTGCCGGGGCCTGCGGCAGCCGGGGCGCGACGGCCTCGGCCGGGGCCGCGGCGAGCGCGGCCGCGGGGGCGGGCTCGCCGACCAGGGTGCGCAGGGCCTCCGGATGGTCGGCGGCGAGATACTGAGCCAGGCCGCGCACGGTCCGCACCTCGAACAGCAGTGTCCGCGAAAGCGGGCCGAAGGTCTCCTCCAGCGGCTGGAGCATGGTCACGGCGAGCACGGAGTCCATGCCGTACCGCTCCAACGGCGTTTCGGGATCCAGCCGTTCGGGCCCGAGCTTGAGCGCCGCCGCGAGCACCCGCCGCAGATGGGCCACGGCCCGCTCCTCGACGGCCGGTACGGCGGCAGCCCCGGTGCCGGGGTCCGGGGCGGCGGTCGTCACAGGGGCCGGAGCGGGGGCGTCGGTCACCGGCGCCGGCGGGGCGCTCTGGGCGCTCTGGGCGCTCTGGGCGCTCTGGGCCAGCCTGGCCTGCAGGGCGGTGCGGTCACCCGCGACGACCAGCAGCCCGCCGTCCTCGGTCACGTCCTCGCCGGCCAGGGCGAACCGCAGTGCCGCGAGCCCGCGCGGGGTGTCGAGCGGCACGAGCCCCGTGGCGCGCAGTTGCTCCCGGACCGTGTCCCCGGCCCCCATGCCGCCCTCGTCCCACAGCGGCCAGCCGACGGACACCGTACGGCCGTTGCGCAGCCCGGCCTTCACGAGCCGGTCGCGGTGGGCGGCGTAGGCGTCCATGAACGCGTTGGCCGCCGCGTAGTCGGCCTGACCGGGGTTGCCGAAGGCCCCGGCGATCGAGGAGAAGCAGACGAACAGCTCCAGCGGCTGCTCACGGGTCAGCTCGTCGAGGTGGACCAGCCCGGCGACCTTGGGGGCGAGGACGCGCTCCAGTTCCTCGGCGCTCTTGCGGACGACGAAGTTGTCGTGGACGACTCCGGCGGAGTGCAGCACGCCGGTCAGCGACCCGTGTTCGGCGGCGACATGGGCCAGCAGACGGGCCAGGGCGTCGTGGTCGGTGACGTCGACACGCTGGTGGTCGACGGTCAGGCCGGCCGCGCGCAGGGCGTCCAGCTCGGACCGCTGGGCGTCGGTCAGCGGGGAGCGTCCGGTGAGCACCACGGTGGCCGTGCCCACGGCGGCGGCGATGTCCCGGGCCACGATGAGACCCAGCCCGCCGACCCCGCCGGTGACGAGGTAGACGCCGCCCTCGCGCCAGGGCGTGGGCGCGGGCCGCGGCGGGACCTCGGTGAGGCGGCGCACCATGCGGCGGCCGTCGCGGTGACGCACCTCCGGCTCCGGGCCGGTGACCGCCTCGGCGGCGAGACGGGCGGCGACGGTCGCGGGGGCGGCGCCGTCCAGGCACTCCACGTACTGGGTGCGCAGCCGCGGGTTCTCCAGGTGGGCGGTGCGCAGCAGCCCGGCCAGACCGCCGAGGCAGGCGGCCGTGCCGTCCCCGGCGGTGCCCACGGCGGCGACCTGGAACAGGGTGGGCCGGCGGACACCGCGCAGCAGCAGGTCGCGGATCAGGGTGAACACCTGGCGCGCCGCTTCGGTGTACCGCTCGTGCAGGGGTCCGTCGGCAGGCTCCACGACGGTGCAGTGCGTGCCGGCGGGCAGCGCGGCGCTCAGTGCCTCGCGGTCCGCGGCGCCGATCCGGCCGAGGACGACGACGTGCCGCTCGGCGAACGCCTCGCCCGGCGCCGCGGTCCCGGTGGCGGGCAGCTCGGTCCAGCCGGGCCGCAGCAGGACCACGTCGCCGTCGTCACCGGCGGCGGACCGCCGGGGCGCGCCCTCGGTGTCGAGGTCGAACCAGCAGCGTTCGCGGGCGAAGGGGTAGCCGGGCAGGCTGATGCGACGCGGGCCGGGGCCCGCGGCAGCAACGAGATCCCAGTCCACCTCGCCGCCGTCGGCCCATAGTGCGAGCAGGGCGTCATGCCTGTGCTGTTCGCGCCAGGCGGTCACGGCGGCGCCGACGGCGGCGCCGTTCCCCGGGCGGTCGGGGCGGGCGGTCCCCCGGTTCCAGGGACCTGGCGCGGCGGGGGCGGTGGCGAAGGCGGCGAGTCGGTCGCGGGCCTCGGTGAGGGAGGCCGCGGCGAAGGCGAGGCGCTCCTCCAGGGCCGTGCGTCCGGTCTGCAGGGTCCAGGCGACGGCCGGGAGGTCGGCGTCGGACAACTCGCCCAGCCGGGCGTGCAACCGGCGGGCCTGCTCGACGAGCTGGGCCTCGCTCCTGGCGGACAGCACGAGCAGGAACGGCCCGTCCGCGGTGGTCTCCGGGCGGGCCGGCGCCAGGTACTCCTCGATGACGACGTGGGCGTTGGAGCCGCCGCCGCCGAAGCTGGAGACGCCGGCCAGCCGGGGCAGGGCGCGCCGCTCGCCGTCGGTGTCCCGGACCTGGCGGTGCCAGGGCTCCAGGGTGCGCTGAACGCGCAGCGGGGTGCGGTCGAAGTCGATGTGCGGATTGAGCGTGGCGGAGTGCAGGCTCGGCACCAGCTCGCCGTGCCGCATCTGGAGCAGCACCTTGGTGACTCCGGCGATTCCCGCGGCGCTCTCGCAGTGCCCGATGTTGGACTTCACGGAGCCGATGGCGAGGCGCTCGGGGGCGCCTCCGGTGCGGCGGAACGCCCGCTGCAGACCGGCCACCTCGATGGGGTCGCCGAGGGAGGTGCCGGTGCCGTGGGCCTCCAGGTAGCCGAGGGCGCCCGGGTCGACGCCGGCGGCGGTGAGCGCGTCGGCGATCACCTCGCCCTGGGCGACCGGGGTGGGCACCGAGTACCCGGAGGTCCGGCCGCCGTGGTTGACGGCGGTGGCCTTGATGACGCCGTGGATCCGGTCCCCGTCGGCTACGGCCCGCGCCAGCGGCTTGAGCAGGACGGCGCCGACGCCCTCGCCGGGCACGTAGCCGTCGCCGCCCTCGCCGAAGCTGCGGCACCGGCCGTCGCTGGAGAGGAAGTCGCGGCGGCCGAGGACGAGGTACTTGTTGGGGTGCGGGGTGAGGTTGACGCCGCCCGCGAGCGCGGTGTCGCACTGGCCGCCGCGGATCGCCTCGCAGGCCAGGTGGATCGAGGTCAGGGACGACGAGCACATGGTGTCCACGGCCAGGCTCGGGCCGTGGAAGTCGTAGAAGTACGAGACCCGGTTGGCGACCGTGGAGGCGCTGCCCCACAGGGCGTCGGGCGCTCCGCGTTCCTGCGCCTGGGCGCCGAGGAGCTGGTACTCCTGGTACATCACCCCGACGTACACGCCGACCCGGCCGCCCCGGGACAGCCGGTCGGCGGTGTACCCGGCGTCCTCCAGAGTGTGGTGGGCGCACTGCAGGAACAGGCGCTCCTGCGGGTCGAGGTGGTCCGCCTCCAGCAGCGATATCTGGAAGAACAGCGGGTCGAACCGGTCGATGTCGTCCAGGAAGCCGCCCCAGGAGCCGGCGCCGGCCGCGGCGTAGCGGCCGCGGTTCCAGCGGTCGGCCGGGATCTCGCGGACGCAGTCGCGGCCCGAGCGCAGGTTCTGCCAGAACTCGTCCAGGTCGGCGGCCTGCGGATAGCGGCCGCTCACCCCGATGATCGCGATGTCGCCGTCACGCGCGGGGGCCGGTTCCGGGCCGGTCGTGGCCGCGGCGGCCGTCGGCTGCCGGGACTCCGTCTCCGGCAGGAGACGGGTCGACAGGCCGGTCAGCTCCACGCACACCCGGCCGTCCTCGTCGAGGACGGTGATGTCGAGGCGGGCCGTGCCGTCGCCGGTGTCCGGGCCGGGCCCGTGGCGGATCCAGGCGTACGCCGTGGCGGCGGTGGCGGCGACGGGTTCGGCGCGGTCCAGGGCGAACGGCAGGGCGAGACCGGTGGACCGGCCGTCGGCCGCCTGGTCCAGCCACAGGCCGATCGTCGCCTGGAGAGCGCCGTCGAGGATGCTCGGGTGCATCAGCGCGCCGGTGCCGAGCGGTTCGGCCGCGTCCGGCAGCCGCAGGTCGGCCAGGACCTGGGGGCGCCCCTCGGCGTCGGTGCCGGTGCGCAGTCCGGTCACGGACCGCTGGGAGGGGCCGTAGGCCATGCCCATGCGGTCGTAAAGGCCGTACAGCCGCTCGGCCGGGTGGAAGGTGCCCGCGCAGGCCGCGCGCAGTTCGCCCAGAAGCGGCGCCCGGCGGGTGCGGTCCGGGCCGACGGCCGCGCGGCCCTGGCCGCAGAGCGTGCTCTCGCCGTGGTCGCCGACGCTCTCGATCTCGTAGGCGCAGCCGCCCGCCGCGGAACTCCGCACCCTGACCCGCAGGGTGAGCCCGCCGGAGCCGCAGACGGCGGGCCGCAGCCACACCACGTCGGTCAGCCGGACGGTGGCCGCGTCGTCCTGCCCCAGTGCCCGGGCGACCGCCACGCGCGCCATCTCCAGGTGGGCGGCACCGGGCAGGATCCGGTCGCCGTGCACCTGGTGGTCCCGCAGGAACGGTTCGTCGCCGGTGAAGCGGGTCTCGTACGTCGTCACGTCGCCGTCGACCGCACCGGCCGTCCCGCTGAGCAGCGCGTGCGGCACCGGTGCTGCCGCTGCCGCCGGGGTGCGGTGCCCGGACGTCAGGTGCGCCGCGAGGGCGTTCAGGGTGCGGTGCTCGCGGAGGGCCGCCGGGGCGAGCGTCAGTCCCAGGCGCGCGCCGACGCGGTCGGCCAGGCGGGCGAGTCCGGTGACGTCCAGCCCGAACTCGGTCAGCTCGGCGTCGGCGTGCACGTCGGCGGCGTCGACGCCGAGGAGGGCGGCGACTTCGTCCGTGAGGGCGGCCCGGATGCCGCCCGGCGCGTCGTGATCCGCGGCGGCGGACGGCACCGCGGTGGTGGTCGGGAAGGACGACAGCCCGTGGACGGCGGGCGCGACAGCTTCCACCGGGGCGGGGGCCGGCGCGGCGAAGCCCGACGCGGCAGGGGCAGTGGGAACGGGTTTCGCCGAAACGGGCTCAGCCGTACGGGATGCCGCCGGTGCGGGCACCGCCGTCGCGGCCGCGGTGGCCGGGGCACCGGCCGGGACCTGGGTCCCCAGCCACTCCGCCAGCTCGGCGATCGTCCGGTACTCGAACATCACCGTCGGCGACAACTCCACCGACAGCCGCTCCTCCAACTCCGCCACCAACGACAGCAGATCCGCCGACCCCAGCCCCAACTCGTAATAACCCGAACCCACATCGACCGAGTCGGCAGCCACCCCCAACCGGGCCGCCACCGCCCCCCGCACCACATCCACCAGACCACCCGGCGCGGCGGCGGGCGTCAGCGGGCCAGCGGCCGGAGCGGGCACCGCCGACGCGGCCGCGCCGGCCGGGGCACCGGCCGGGACCTGGGCCCCCAGCCACTCCGCCAGCTCGGCGATCGTCCGGTACTCGAACATCACCGTCGGCGACAACTCCACCGACAGCCGCTCCTCCAACTCCGCCACCAACCACAGCAGATCCGCCGACGCCAGCCCCAACTCGTAATAACCCGAACCCACATCGACCGAGTCGGCAGCCACCCCCAACCGGGCCGCCACCGCCCCCCGCACCACATCCACCAGACCAACCGGCGGCGCGGCGGCCGCCGGTGCGGCAGGGAGCGGTCCGGCCGGCGCGGGGGCGTCCCCGCGGACGTCCAGGGAGGCCGCGGCGCGGATCCGCTTGGCGACGAACCGGCCGACCTCGGCCACCTTCACGCCCTCGGCGTCGTAGAACTCCACCACCAGGCGGATCAGTTCATCGTCCCGGCGTACGGAGTCGGCGGGGACGCGGACGTAGCAGCGGCCGCCGAGCGATCCGGCGGCGCGGAACTGTTCGAACATCAGCGGCAGGTACAGGCCGGGGCCGTCGTTGTCGCCGTGCAGCATTCCGAGGGCGACGCCACCGCCCAGCAGACCGGCCTCGAACAGCGCGGGATGGAAGAGGAACCCGGCGGCGGATCCCTGGTGCTCGGGGGCGAGTTCGAGTTCAGCGACCCAGTCGCCGGTGCGGTGGTGGACCACGCCCCGGAGCTTCATCAGTCCCGAGTGGTGCAGGTCGTACTCGCGGCACCAGGTGTAGATCTCGTCGAGGGTGGTGTGCCGGGTGGCGCCCTCGACGGGCAGCGCCAGCCGTTCACCGAAGGTGACGCGCGGCCGGCGGCGCACGTTCGCGACGGCGTGCAGGACCTCGGCGGTGTCCTCGGGACGGCGGCTGCGCACCTCGACCCGCCAGCCGCCGTTCGCCGCGGGACGCCCCTCGACCGTGGTCAGCACCCGTTCCCCGGGACCGGCGACCAGCGGGGCGAGAATGGCGAGATCGCGCAACTCCACCTCAGGCATGGGGTGTCCGTGCCGGGCCAGGACCTGCAGGACCAGATCCACGTAGCCGACGCCGGGCAGCAGGCTGCGTCCGTACACGACGTGGCCGTGCAGCAGCGGGTTGTCGGCGGTGACGGCGAAGGTCTCGGTGAAGGTGGTCGTTTCGATCATCGGTGTCCGTCCAGGAGGATCGTCAGGCCGGCGGAGCGGCCCGGCGGGGCCCAGCCGTCGGAAGGCAGCCGGAGTTGCACGAGAAGGGGTGTCCGAGTGCCGTCACCGGCAGACCTGGGTGCGGCCGGGGGCGGTCCGGGACACGCGGTTCCCGGCGCCCTCGCGGCATCGGTGCCGGTGCGCTCAGCACAGGGCGACGGCGGTCAGGAGCAGCCCGTCGCGGCGCAGCCACCGCCCGGTCACCCGGGGGACGGCCCGGCCTGCGGCCATCGGCGGGGGCACCAGGAAGCGTGCGCCGAACCGGCCCCCGCCGGCGATGTCCACCCGGACCGCGTCGAACCCGAGCATGCGCCGGGCGAGCGGAAAGGAGACCTTGTACATGGCCTCCTTGCAGCTGAACAGCAGCCGGTCCCAGGAGAGGGCCGCATGCCGTGCGGCGAGCCGGCCGACCATGTCCCGCTCCTCGGGCAGCCCGATCATCTCCAGGACGCCCTCCGGGAGTGGCTCGTCCCGTTCGGCGTCGATGCCCACGGAGTGCACGCGACTGGTCCGCGCGACGGCCGCGGCGCGATA
The DNA here is from genome assembly GCF_040704065.1 of Streptomyces sp. NPDC047869. NCBI lineage: Bacteria > Bacillati > Actinomycetota > Actinomycetes > Kitasatosporales > Streptomycetaceae > Streptomyces > Streptomyces sp. NPDC047869. Next base: position 47,374 of record NZ_JBEYRK010000021.1, on the reverse strand, counting down.
TCCGGCGCAGTGCGTCATGCTGCCCACGACTCCGGCCGGCCAGCGTGGTGCGCGCTGTGTTCCGGGGGGCAGGGGAAAAGGAGGGATTCCGAGGTCACCGAGCGCGGCACGGGCGCAGTGCCGCACCGTGGTGAATTCCCGGCGCCGGGCGGGAACGGCCCCCGAGACGGCCGCTTCCTCTTCACTGAAGAGGTGATTGCCCCGGTCGTCCTCGAACGCTTCCGCGGAGGCCACCGCCCGCGGAAGTATCTCCTCGATCACTTTCTCCCCCAGTTATTTCTTACCACCCCTGCACAACACGCCGGAGCCCTCTCGTCACCAGGCGGTGAGCGAGAAGCGCTCCCCGAGATCTCGGGCACCGATCGCGAAATCCCTGATCCGCTCGGCCTTCTCGACCATCTTGTCGTCGCCGGCCTTCCTGGAGATGGCGATGAGCCATTCGTAGGTCTCGCTGGGGTGCACGTCGTAGGTGAAGTGAATTTTGGAGAGCAGGAAGAGAATGTCCCGGAAATTCTCGCGCTCGACGACATCGGCCAGCGTGCGGATCCGTTCCGCGCGTTCCCTGGTGAACGGCTTCCGGTCCGGGAGTTCGGGGGTCTCGCCGGGAGCGTAGACGGAGGCGTCGGCGAACGCCTCCTTCTCGTCGAAGGAGGCGTTGAAGGCGAGGTCGACGCAGAGCGCCTGCCGGCTGATGTCGGAGAAGTTGACGGCGGAGTGGACGGCCGCCGCGTCCAGGAACCAGATCTCGCCGGGCCGCATGTGGATGACGGTGTCGTCGTCCGAGTGGAAGGCCAGCGGGCTGTCCTCGAGGACCATGAAGGTGCGGAAGTACAGGTCGAGCTCACGGTCGAGCTCGACGAAGTCGCGGTGCGGGATCACGATGGCGTTCTTCAGGTTGCGGGTGCGCGCCATCTGGAGCCGGTCCTGGTCGTAGACCGTGGTGATGATCTCGTCGAGGTAGGGGACGTGCTCGGCGTGCCGGGTGGGCCGGGCGGGCGCGCCCTCCAGGTCCCGGTAGAGCCGGTCCTCGCTGCCGCCGCTGGCGTTGTACAACGGGATGTTCTTCCAGAACCCGTTGCTGAACTCGTCGTACTCCTCCTCCACAGTGGGGACCGCGGCGAGGTAGTCGAGGTCCTTTCTCAGCCGCTCATGGTCGAGTTCGATGCGGCCGAGTATGTGGGAGCGCATGCGTCGTCCTCCGTCGTGGCAAGGTAACCGTGCGGACCGGCTCAAGCGATACGGGCAAGGGAAATTCAATATTCATCTGCTTTCGGTGGACGGGCAGGTGAAAGCAGACGCCATGACCTTCCTGGTCGGCAACCAACGCCAGGTGTCAGAAGTTGAATGGTGAGTGAACGGCGCGATGACGCGCCTCGCCCTAAGTCGCTCTCGCGCCCACGAAATCCCCCGTTGCCCCCGCCATCACGGTCGATTCACTCAGGAGAGGATCGGAACCGTGATCGAATTAGTTCGAGCTTAGAGCAGCCTCTTCTGGGCCGTCAACCGTTCCTTGACCATCTAACCAATGGCCTGCCGCTCCACCACACGGCATGGAAACAAGTCGGCCGTCGAATTCACGCCACTCCCCGCACGGCCCCGCGGCCGCGACGTCCTCCCGCCCCGGACGGGGCCCGGCTCTCACCCGCCCCCGGACAGATCGTGCGCCAGGCCTTTACGGCGATCCAACGCTGCACTACTTTGCCGCAAGATTCAGCGCGGACCGCCTACTGCTGGACCGTGCGGGCCCTGGACGCGGCCGGCAACCTCTCCGCCGCGAGCACCGAGAAGTGCGCCACCACCGGCGAGACCCCGCCGCCCGCCGCCGCGGGCGCCCCGCTCGGCGGCGACCCGCGCAAGGACCCGGTCTACTTCGTGCTCACCGCCCGCTTCTACGACGGCGGCAGCTCCAACAACCGCGGCGGCAGCCAGCACGTCCCGCGCGTCACCTGGGACCGGCGCTTCCCGCCCGCGATGTACGACGAGGTCACCCGCAGGTTCGGCGCGGACAAGGCCAGGGACTTCTTCGTCTTCGGCGAGGTCGCCGCCTTCGTCAACGACAAGTGGAACCACGGCTCGGTCAACCACTCCGCGCAGTTCTTCACCTGGAAGGAGCGCAAGGAGTACACCTCCGACGACGTCCGGGCGGCCCTGGACCAGTACGACCACGAGGAGAACCTGGGCCCGGCGGGACAGCCGACGTCCGCCAACGCCTTCCTCGACGGCAACAGCTACCACGCACCTGACCACAGCCGGTTCAGCGGCATGAACATCATCGACATGCGCATGCACAACAACTTCGGCGACGCGTCCAACGCCTTCAACAACGGCAAGGACTCCGACGACTCCACCAACGACGCCACCTACAACGTCGTCTACCTCGACAGCCACGACTACGGCCCGAACAAGTCGAGCACGCGCTACAACGGCGGAACCGACGCCTGGGCCGAGAACATGTCCCTGATGTGGACGTTCCGCGGCATCCCCACCCTCTACTACGGATCGGAGACCGAGTTCCAGGCCGGCAAGCAGATCGACTGCGGCCCCACCTGCCCGCTGGCGAGCACCGGTCGCGCCTACTACGGCGACAGGGTGGCGGGCGAGGTGACGGCGGGCGGCTCTCCGAGGCCTCGAGCGCGAGCGGGGCCGTGGCCACCACCCTCCAGCAGCCCCTGGTCAAGCACCTCCAGCGGCTCAACCGGATCCGCCGGGCCGTGCCCGCCCTCCAGATGGGCCAGTACTCCACCGCGGGCGTCAGCGGCGACCTGGCCTTCAAGCGGCGCTACACCGACACCGCCACCGGCGTCGACAGCTACGCGCTGGTCGCGGTCGGCAACGCCGCCACCTTCACCGGCGTCCTCAACGGCACCTACAAGGAGGCCGTCACCGGAAAGACGGTCACCGTCGGCGACGGCACCCTGTCCGTCCCCGCCTCCGGCAAGGGCAACCTCCGGGTCTACGTCCTCGACCTCGGCGGCGCCAACGCGGCGCCCGGCAGGATCGGCACGGACGGCCCGTACCTGAAGTAGTCACCGGGTCCGGCGGCGCGGTGGACGCGCCGCGCCGCCGGCCCAGGCGCGGGAACCCTCTGCGAACACCGGTTGCGGACCCGATCCCCGGGTACAGCGATGGAATATGGGTTGTCCCCACAGCACCCGGTTCTCACTGAAAGTGATGTGTTCGTGACTCTTCCCGGCGGCGACGACGACCGCGCCAGGGGCTCGGGTGACGATCCGAGCGCCGACGCGCAGGCGATCACCGATGCCGTGGAGCGTCTCGCGAACCTCTGGTCCGTCGCCGCCCAGGAGGCGGCCGTACGGCTGTCCCTCCACCAGCTGCGGGCACTCCGGGCGCTGGAGAGGGCGCCGGAGTCGAATCTCACGGGCCTGGCGGAGAGTCTCGACATAGGGCTGCCCACCGCCAGCCGGCTCTGCGACCGGCTGGAGGCCGCCGGTCTGCTGGACCGCGAGCTGCACCCGCACCGGCGCCGCGAGGTGCAGCTCAGGCTCACCGTCCAGGGGCGCCGGGTGCTGGCCGACGTGGCCCGCCGGCGCACTCAGGCCCTGGCCGGTGTGCTGGCGGTCATGCCGCCCGCGGAGCGGTCGGCGCTGGTCCGCGGCATGCGGGCCTTCCTCGGGGCCAACGGCGAGGGGCCCTCCCGGCCGCCGAAGACGCCGTAGAGTCAGCGACCGGACCCCGCCTCGCCGGGCTCGCGTCCCGTCCAGTCGAGGCAGACGACGGCGGCGTCGGCGAGGAGGCCTTCGTCGCCGACGTGTTCGATCAGTCCGGCGACGACCGACCGTGCGGCCTCGTGCGGCTGCGTCTGCCGGGTCGCGCCCAGGACCTGGCGCAGCACGCCCTCGCCGAACACCTCCCCGGTCACCGACCGGGTGCCGTGCACGCCGGTGCTGATGGCGACCAGGCGGTCGCCCGGCTCGACCTGGAAGGTCTGCTCCTCGTAGAGGGTCTCCTCGAACATCCCGAGCGGCAGCTGGGCCTCGAGCTCGACGCGTTCGACGGTCGTCCCGCGCTGACGGTAGAGCTGGGGCGACCCGGCGTCGACGGCGCGGACCGTGCCGGTGTCCAGGTCGAAGCGGAGCAGCAGGGTGGAGGCGTACGACTTGCCTCCGTACTGGGAGAAGAGCGCCTGGTCGGCGAGGCAGGCCTGGTCGGCGAGGCCGATGCCGGCGCGGCGGGCGTTGCGCAGCGCGCTCACGGCGAGGTTCGTGAGCAGGGAGGCCTCTATGCCCTCGCCCATGCCGTCGGTGACGGTGAGCGTGAGGTGGTCTGCGCTGGTGGACCAGTCGAAGTTGTCGCCGCCGATGGCGTAGGCCGGCTCCAGGTGGGCCCCGATGACGTACTCGTCGCGGGCGCAGCCGCGGCCCGGCAGGAGCTGCCACTGCATCTCGGCGGCGAGGGTGAGCCGGCGGGTGCGGCGGGCCTGGAGGTACAGGTCGGTGTCCCGGCCCGCCGTGGCGACCTCGTGGCCGAGGCCGGTGGCGAAGTCGCCGAGCCGCAGCACCGTGCCGGGGTCGGTGCCGGAGCCGGGGACCCGGACGGAGAGCACACCGAGGCGGTCGCCGCGGACGGTGATGGGCAGGTGGACCAGTTGCGTGGCCGGGTCGGCGGTGACCTCCACCACCGGGTTCTGGGTGGTGAAGGCGGTGCCGGCGGGGCCGTCGTGGGCGGAGACCGGTTCGCCCGTCAGCGGCAGGTGGGTGACGGGCTGCAGGACCGTCAGGCCGTAGTCGGCGAGCAGGAGCGTCACGTCCTGGGCGCCGAAGCGCTCGGCCAGCAGCCGGCCGGCGGTGGCCACCAGGGCGTGCGGCGGTACCGAGCGAAGCTGGGCTTCCGCGGACGGGACCGGTTCGGCGGCATTCACGGCGTCTCCATCCTCTTCCCATGTGACCTCCACGCTATCGTCCCGGTGCGGGAAGCGGCCCCCCGCTGTCAGGACGGAGCGGTGCGGCACAGCAGGATGCAGACGTCGTCGTCGCGTTCGGAGTCGTGCACCAGGGGCTTGAGCAGCGACTCGGCGCACCCGTCCAGGTCCTCCAGCACGGACTCGTCCAGTGCGGCCAGGGTCCGGCCGAGCAGTTCGATGCCCGGGTCGATGCCCTGGGCCCGCCGCTCCACCAGGCCGTCGGTGTACAGCACGAGCGTCGAGCCGGGCGGCAGTTCCGCCGTGTGGTCCGCGTACTCGAACGGGATGGGCACTCCGAGCATGACGCCGGGTCTGGTGTCCAGTACGCGCACGGTGCCGCCGGGCGCGCGGACCACGGCCGGGGGGTGTCCGGCGGCGGCCCACACGAAACGGGGATCGCCGGGCCGGAACCGGGCGATCACGGCGGTCGCGTAGAGGTTCGGCTGCTGGTGGCGCAGCATGCGGTGCAGGCGGGTGAGGATGCGGGCGGGGCTGTCGTCCTCGAGCGCGTAGGCCCGCAGGGCGGTGCGCAGCTGGCCCATGATGACTGCGGCGCGCAGCCCGTGTCCGGTGACGTCGCCGACCACGGTCAGCAGGCTGCCGTCGGGGTGCGGGAAGGCGTCGTACCAGTCGCCGCCTATGTTGAGTCCCCGGGTGGCGGGGAGGTAGCGGGCCGCCAGTCGCAGCCCCTCGGCGGGGGGCAGCTCGGTGAGCTGGGCGCGTTGCAGCGCTTCGGCGGTGTCCCGGTGCTGTTCGTAGCGGCGGGCGTTGTCCAGGGCGATGGCGGTGCGGCGGGCCAGTTCGACCAGCATCACGCTGGTGTCCGCGTCGAAGCGGTCACCGGGCGCGGTGAGGGTGAGCACGCCCGAGGTGCGGCGCACGGTGAGGGGGATGCTCAGCAGCGGCCGGTCCGGGGACAGCGCGGAGGGCGGCAGGTCGTCGACGCCGGGGAGGGCGCCGGGGCGTGGCCCGGCGTGCTGGGGGCGGTCGTGGCGGGCGGCCGTGACCGCCGCGGCGGAGTGGGCGGCGTCCGGTCCTGCCGGTTCGTCGAAGAGCCATACGTCGATCCCGCTCGCGTACTCGGGGACGAGCAGCTCCGGGAGGCAGCGCAGGATGTCCTCCTGGTCGAGGGACGCGGTCACGGCCGCGCTGGCGTCGGCGAGGAAGGTGAGCAGCCGCCGTGCCTTCTCGGCCTCGCCGCGGGCGGCTCGTTCGGCGTCGAGCAGGGCCCGCTGGGTGCGCGCGGCGGCGTCGAGTTCGGCGTGCAGGGCCAGCACGCCCTGGTTGGTCTGGTGCAGTTCCTCGCGGTGCAGGCGGAGCTGCCGCTCCGTCTCGTCCAGCCGGCGCAGGGCCGCCGCGGTCCGCTCGTCCGCCGCCAGGACCGCTTCCGCGTGCGCGGTCACGTCGGGGCCCGCCGGGCGGGCGTCCGGCGCGGTCACGGGCGTCCGGCCGGACGGTCGCAGGCCAGGACGGCCACGCAGGTGTCGTCGCGTACCGGGCTGGCGGCGCTGCTGGCGTCCCGCAGGACGGTCGCCGCGACCACGGCCGGGTCGTGGCCGAGGAGGCCGGGGTCCTCGGGCGGCACCCACCGGCTGGGCAGTCCGTCGCTGTGCAGCACGAGCAGGCTGCCCGGCCGCCAGGGCAGACGGTGCACGGGTACGGTCGCCGGGAACTGCGCGCCGACGATGCCGGGGTGGGAGACGAGGTGCTCCCACGAGCCGTCGGTGTGCAGCCGGGCGCCGATGTTGCCGACCCCGGCGAACGCCAGTTCCCCCCGGTCCGTGTCCAGTTGGGCCAGGGCGACCGCCGCCCCGCGGGTGGGCCGCAGGGCGGGGTGCATGAGCCGCAGGATCTCGTCGGGCGGCAGGTGCCCGGCACCGTGCAGGGCGTCGACCGCCGCGTCGGAGGCGTGGGCGGCCCTGGCTCCGTGACCGAGGCCGTCGGCGAGCATCAGGGTCGTGCGGGAGTCCGACCGGACGCAGCTCCAGGCGTCCCCGGAGTGCTCGGCCCGGGCGAGCGGGATGTTGATCCCGCCGGCCGCGCGGATGTCGCGGGTCAGCCGCGGCCCGGGGTTCTGGTGGACGCGGGCCACCGCGACGGTGCCCCGGCGGGTGCTGTACAGGTCGAACACGTCGGCGATGCGCCGGCAGGTGCCCAGGCCGGCGCCGAGTGACGCCTCGCTGGTGGTGTGGCCGTCCCGCAGGGCCGCGGCGACGTCGGGGATGCCGGGGCCGTGGTCCAGGGCGGCGAGCTGCACCGCCGGCCCGCGGGCGCCGGCCGTCGCGCGGTCGACGAGGCCGATCAGCACGGTGCCGCCGCCGGCGTGCTTGAGCAGGTTGGTCGCCAGCTCGGTGGCCACCAGGGCCGCGACCGCGGTGCGGTGCGCGTCGAGGCGGGCGTGGGAGCCCGCCTCCTCGGTCGCCACCCGGACGTCGCGTACCCGGGTGGAGTCGTGCACCGGGACGGTCCAGACGCGTGTCATCCGACGGACCCCGGCCGGGCGGCGGGGACGCCGGTGACCCAGGCGACGAGGGTGACGACGGTGCCCTTGCCGGGCGTGGTGTCGATGGTGAACTCGTCCACCAGCCGCCTGGCTCCGCTGAGGCCGAGTCCGAGGCCGCCGCCGGTGGTGTAGCCGTCGGTCGTGGCCAGTTCGACGTCGCGGATGCCGGGGCCGGAGTCGACGAAGGACAGCCGCAGTCCGCGCGCCGGCGGGTTGGTCACCGGGGTGATCCGCGCCTCGCCGCCACCGCCGTGGATCAGGGTGTTCCGGGCCAGTTCACTGGCCGCGGTGACGAGCTTCGTCTGCTGCACGAGCCCGAACCCGAGTTCCGCCGCGAACCGCCGCACCTGATGGCGGACCCATGCGAGGTCCGCGTCCGAGCCGATGGGCAGGCTCGTCGCGGTGACGGGGTCGGAGGCCGGCGTCATGCGCGCTCCGCGGCTTCGCCCGGGCCGGCCGCGGAGGCGTCCTGCCGGAGCAGCTCGAAGGCACGGTCGACGTCGAGGGCGGTCACCACGCCGGGCAGGGTCAGGCCCAGCTCGACCAGGGTGATCGCCACGGCGGGCCCCATCCCGCACAGGACGGTACGTGCGGCCAGCAGGCGGGTGTTGGCGGCGATCTCCGCGATGACGCGGCCGAGGAAGGAGTCGACGATGTCGACGCCGGAGACGTCGATGACCACACCGGTCGCCTCGCTGTGGGCCACGCGGTGGGCGATGTCCTGCTGGAGCTGCTCGGCCACGCCGTCGTGCGGCTCCCCCTGGAGGGAGACCAGCAGGGTGTCCCCCAGCGCCAGGACCGGCACCGCGGCCAGGCTGCCCAGGAGGGGGGCGGGGACGGTCATCGCGGGGTCACACCGGCCGTACGGCGGGAGACCTCGATGCCCTGCCGGGAGAGGGCGTGGGCCAGGGCGTCGGCCAGCGAGCTGCGGGTGACGACCGAGCCCAGGTCGATGCCGAGGTGCACGATGGTCTGCGCGATGGCCGGGCGGATGCCGGAGACGACGCACTCGGCGCCCATGAGGCGGGCCGCGGCGACCGTCTTCATCAGGTGCTGCGCGACGAGCGAGTCGACCGTGGGCACGCCCGTGATGTCGAGGATCGCGTAGCGGGCGCGCTGCTCCACTACGGCCTGGAGCAGCGACTCCATGACCACCTGACTGCGGGCACTGTCCAGTGTGCCGATCAGGGGCACCGCGACGATGCCGTCCCACAGGCTGATCACGGGGGTGGCCACTTCGAGCAGCTGCTGCCGCTGCCGCGCGATCAGCTCCTCGCCCGCGCTGATCGTCGTCTCCATGATCACCAGACGCAGGGTGCCCATCAGGACGGTGAGCGCCAGCAGGGCGTCCCGCGCCTCGTCGCCGGACGGGTCCCGCGCCTCGCCCTGCAGCAGCTCGGCGGTCACCGTCCGCAGGCCCGCGGCCTCGTCCGCGATCTGGGCGGGGCTGTATCCGCTGCGGGCCCGGGACGCGGCCATGCGCCCGAGCTGCTCACGCGCCGAGTCGAAGCCCGGGGCCGCGACGTCCTCCAGCCTGCCGGTCGAGGCCACGTCCGCGAGGGCGTCCACCACGGCCTTGCAGGCCTCCACGGCCTCGTCGCGGGAGACGGTGAAGACCGTCCTGAACAGCGGCGCGTCCGCCCAGCGCTGGGCGATCTGCTCGCGACGGCGCTCCAGGAAGGCTCCCAGCCCCAGCGCCACCGTCCCGGCCGCCGCCTGCTCCGACACTCGCGTCATCTCCCTCGGGTACGGACCGTCGCGCCAGGCCCGGCACAACTCCGCCAATTATTGCCGCATGACAAGCATTAACGTCGCACGTGACCCGGAAACGACACAGCATCGACACATTCACGCCCGCGCCCCGGCGGGACGCGCTTCCGGCGGGCTCAGCGTCCGCGCCAGTCCAGACAGACGACCAGGGCGTCGTCCTCCGGGGCGGGCTGTCCGCGATGGCCGGTCAGCTCCCTCAGGATGGCACGCGGCACCTCGGCGGCCGGCAGCAGACGGGTGGACATGACCGCCCGGGCCAGCGCGGCGTCCCCGTACGCCTCGCCCAGGGGGGAGGCGACCGCGTAGACCCCGTCGCTGACGAAGACCAGCCGGTCGCCGGGCTCCACCTGGAACTCCTGGGTCACGTAGTCGGTCTCCTCGAACATGCCCAGCGGGAGCTGCGCCTCGAAGGTGACGCGCTCGACCACGCCGTCGCGCAGCCGCAGCAGCTGCGGGGAGCCGGCGTCCACCACCTTCGCCCGGCCCGTGGCGAGCTCGAAGTCGAACATCAGCACCGACAGATAGCAGCGCCCCCGGTAGTGGGCGTACACCGCCTGGTCGGCCAGCGCGGCCTGGTCGGGCAGGGCGAGGCCGGCCCGCCGGGCGTTGCGCAGTGCGTTGATGGCGAGGTTCGTCAGCAGGGAGGCCTCTATGCCCTCGCCCATGCCGTTGGTGACGTAGAGCATGAGGCGGTCCGCCGTGGCGGACCAGTCGAAGTTGTCGCCGTAGATCGCGTAGGCCGGCTCCAGCTGCGCACCGAGTTCGAACTCGGGCCGGGCGCAGGACCGGCCGGGCAGCAACTGCCACTGCATCTCGGCCGCCAGCGTCAGCCGGTCCTTCCGCCTCGCCTGCAGGTACACGTCCGTGTCGCGTTCGGCCACGACCACCTCGTGCCCGAGCACCTCGGCGATGTCCGCCAGCTCCCCCAGCAGACCGGGCGCGGCGTCCCCGTCCGGCAGGGCGACCGACAGCACGCCCAGCCGGTCCCCGCGCACGGTGACCGGCAGATGGACGCGCACGGAACCGCCCTTGGCGCTCTCCACGAACGGCTCCTGGGCGCCGAAGGCACGGCCGACGGTGCTGCCGTGCAGCGACACGGGCTCCGCGGTGTACGGCAGCTCCGACACCGGCTGCAGGACGGTGAGACCGTAGTCGGCCAGGAACAGCTCGACGGACTGAGCCGCGTACTCCTCGGCCAGCACCCGGCGCACGGCGTCGAGCAACTCGTCCGGGGCCGCCCTGCGCAGAGCACGCTCGGCGGTCACAAATCTGTTCACGATCTTAAATACACCCATCCTTCGGCGGACATGTACGGATCCCGCCCGGGCCGAGCCGCGCCGGCCGTCCGAACCATCTCTTGCCAATACCGGCACCTAGTACGCTGGCAACCGTCCCAGGTGCCTGCGAGAGTGTGACGGTGACTGTCTTCCGCCCCCGCCCAGAGCCTGTCGAGGTCGCCCACGTGACCTTGACGGCCGTGGAGTTGCTGGAAGTCCTGTGGGGCCGGGCGTCGACCGCGCCGGCCTCCCCGTCACAGATGCGTGTGCTGCTGATGCTCGAGCACCAGGACGGGATCAATCTGCGTACACTCGCCGATTCTCTCGCTTCCACGCCCCCGTCCACCAGCCGGCTCTGCGACCGGCTGGTGGCCGCCGGCTTCGTCGAGCGCGCCATCAGCCCCGCCGACCGGCGCGAGGTACGGCTGCATCTCAGCAACCGCGGCCGTGCCTTTCTCGACGATCTGCGCGCGCGCCGGGAGAAGGAGTTGCAGGCGGTGCTGGAGCGGATGCCCGCCGCCAAGCGCACCGCCCTCCTCGAAGGCCTGGAGGCGTTCTGCGACACGGCGGCGTCGCAGATACACCACGACGCCCCGCGCGCCGGCGACCGGACGGCCTGAGCGCGGGGCCGGACCACCGATCGCTCCGGCATGACGGGGCTCGGGTGGCCGGCACACGGAGTGATCTCCGCCAACCGGAACATTGCGGATCCTTCCCCGTGCGGTACGACTGGGCTACTTTGTTGCCTCACGGTCATAGTTGTCAAACGGCAACTGTTGGGGAGTCCAGGGCGCCTGGTCCATGAGCGGGGGAAGCGACCGCGCGGAGCGCGACGACGGGACCCGCCGGCCGTCCGGCCGGCGGGTCCCGGAGGTCAGACGGTGCTGAGCATGCCTTCGCGCAGCCGGCCCAGGAGGCGGGAGATCAGCCGGGAGACGTGCATCTGGGAGACGCCGAGGCGCTCGCCGATCTGGGCCTGGGTGAGCTCCTCGACGAAGCGCCAGTGGATGATCTTGCGGTCGCGCTCGTCGAGTTCCGCGATGAGCGGGGCGAGGGAGTGGAAGTCCTCGATCAGGCCGAGGGCGGCGTCCTCGTTGCCGATGAAGTCCGCGAGCGCGGCCTCGCCGTCCTCGCTGCCGCCGATCGTCGCGTCCAGGGAGGCCGAGGTGTAGCCGTTGGAGGCGAGCTGGGCCTCGACGACCTCGCTCTCCGGCAGGCTCATCAGCTCGGACAGTTCCTTGGTCGTCGGCGTCCGGCCCAGGCGGCTGCGCAGTTCCTCGTTGGCGCGGGCGAGTTGGACACGGGCCTCCTGGAGCCGGCGCGGGACGTGCACGGCCCAGGAGGTGTCGCGGAAGAACCGCTTGATCTCACCCACGATGTAGGGGACGGCGAAGGAGGTGAACTCGACCTCGCGGGACAGCTCGAACCGGTCGATCGCCTTGATCAGGCCGATCATGCCGACCTGGACGATGTCCTCCATCTCCTCCGCGCCCCGGCTGCGGAACCGGCCGGCCGCGTAGCGGACGAGGGACATGTTCATCTCTATCAGCGTGTTGCGCGCGTACTGGTACTCCGGCGTCCCCTCCGCCAGCACCGTCAGCCGGTCGAAGAACTGCTTCGACAACTCACGCGCGTCCTTCGGTGCGATCCTGGAAGGGTCCGCGATCTCCGGAACGTCCACCGTCTGCCCAGCGGTCCGTACGGCCGTCGTCACCATCCTGCGCCCCTCCCTGTCATTCTTGCCTGCCTGCGCGGGCACATCACCCGGCAAGCAGGCGCATACCCCGGCCTTCGGCGGGCATTCCTCGAACCTTCCTCAATTCACGCCCGACCCTCCACGATTCTCACACCTGCCTTCACCTGACCCACCCCGCTCGGTCCGTGCCGAGTCCGAGTCCGGCGGCCGGCACCGGCCAGGACTCCTCGAACTCGCCCCGCCACGCGGACCATCCGTGCGTCCCGCCCCGGTACAGGTGCGCCCGCACGGGCACGCCGAGGCCCGGCTGAGTTGCTGGGCGATGCCGAGGTTGGAGCGGCCGCCGGCCAGGTCACACCCGGTCCTCGCGGCACCGTTCGTCGAGCACGGTGACGAAAGCCGACGCGACGAGGGCGACGGCCCGGTCCTCGTCGTGGGCCAGTCGGCGCAGGGCCTCCCGTGCGGTGGTTCCCGGCAGTTCGACCAGCGCCTGGGTCAGGCGTATCCGCGTCGCGGAGTCCGCGTTGGGCGCGGCGAGTTCGCCGGCCAGCGCGGTCAGGACCCGGTCCGCGCACCCGTGGTCCCTGGAAAGCGTTCCCAGCACCTCCGCCGCGTCGACGTCGTGGGCGCCCTCGACCACCATGCCGACGAGTGCCGGCACCGCCCCGGTCACACCACGCCTGCCCAGCGTCAGAGCGGCGTGCCCGCGCACCGTCGGGTCCGGGTCCCCGAGGACGTCCGCGAGCACCGCCGTCGCACCCGGGGCCTCGGACATCGCGGCGATCGCCCGCACCGCGCGCCGACGGACGCCGGCGTCCTCCGAGCGCACGCCGGCGGCCAGTGCCGCCACGACGTCGCCGCCCGACCGGACGAGCGCCCAGCGCAGCGCGCCCGCGACGTTGGGATCGGACTCGGCCAGGACCGCCCGGACCAGCAGCTCGGCGGGGACCGCCACACCCTCCGGCCGGGCCAGGACGGCCTGTTGCCGGCGCGCGGCACTGGCCGAGTCGAGCCCCTGCATGAGTTCGACGATGCGCAGGACGTCGTGCCAGCCGCTGGGCGCCGACGCATCGACGGCGCGGAGCCGCTCGAGCAGCTCTCGTTCCCGCTCCAGGCGGTCCTCCGTCCACCGGATGAGGTCGCCGACCAAGGCGGACGGGGTGAACGCGGGGTCCTCCAGCGCCCGCCCGATCTGCTTGAGCGAGAGTCCGAGCGACCGCAGGCTCTCCACGTGGAAGATCCTGCGGACGTCCGCGGCGGAGTACTCGCGGTAGCCGCCGACGGTACGACCGGTCGGTCGCACCAGCCCCAAGGCGTCGTAGTGCCGGAGCATACGAGTGCTCACCCCCGAGCGACGGGCGACCTCGCCGATCAGCACTCCGCGGTCACCGCCGTCTCGGCGGTCTCGGAGGCCTCGGTGGTCTCGGAGGCCTCGGTGGTCTCGGAGGCCTCGGTGGTCTCAACGGCCTCAATAGCCCCCACGGCCTCGATCGTCCCTACGGCCTCGCCGGTTTCGGCGGTCTCCCGGGTCTCAGCTGCCGTGTCCCAAGTCTCAGCCGTCTCCGCGCCGTCCTTCCCGGCCGCGACGGCTTCCGCTCGTGCCGGGCCGAGTGCGACGACTCGCTTCGCCTCCTCGACCGCCGCGTCGAAACCGGTCTCCGGGTCCCGCCGGAGCAGCTCGGTGGCACGGGCGTGCGTGGCCACCACCGGGTCGGGGTCCGCGGCGGCCTTCTCGAGGGCGGGTGCGGTCACCTCTCCGAGGTCGACCAGGGCGCGGCTCAGGCTCAGCCGCACCTCGCGGTCACCGCGGCCGAGCTGCGTCGCCAGCTCGCCGGCCAGGTCCTCCTTGTCGTCCTCGGCCACGAGGACCACCGCGACGCGCCAAGCGGTCCGCGCGACCTCGTCGTCGGCGTCACGCAGCATGCCGCGCGTGATCCAGGCCCACGCGCTCCTGTCGCCGATCTTGGACAGTGTGTGCAACGCCTGACCGCGGGCCTGAGGGCGCCCGGAAGCGAGTTCCCGGCGAATCCGGGGCAGGGTGATCTCCGGCGGGAAGCGGGTCAGCGCCCAGGACAGCATGTCCCGCACGAAGAAGTCCGGTTCGACCGCGCACCGCTCGACGAGCGTCTCCAGCAGGCCGGTGTCAGGGTTCGTACCGGCCGCCAGGGCCGCCTGAAGCCGGACCGACGCGTCCTCGGCGCTCAGGGCATCGGCCGCACGGGCGCTCCGCGGGGTTCCGTTTGTCGGGTTGATCAGGACCACCTCCAGCACCCAGAGGACACCTTGTCACCATGTCAAGGTCAAGCCCGCGACCGGCGGACCGGAAGGTCCGCAACCGCGGCACGGGCGCCGTGTCGAGCGGGTGACCGGTTGCCGGTCCCCCGTCAGAACTTCGTGCCTCCTCCCCGGATGTCGTCCGCTTCGGCGTCGCGGCCGAGGGCCCTGAGAGATTTCACCAGACGGTTGCGCGTGCGTTTCGAGCCCGCGTAGTCCTTGCCCGCCGCGCACTCGAACCTCGGCAGCAGGGCCGCGTCGACGGCGCGCGCCGCCTCGTGGTCACCGAGCTCCTGGAGGGAGAGGGCGATGCTCTCCGCTACGCCGAGTGTCGGCAGGGCGTCCTCGCCGTACTCGAAGAGATGCCACCGGTGGACCATCTCGTAGAGGGACAGCGCGATCCGATGCTCCCCGAGCCCGGACAGGCTGTCCGCGAGGGTCTGCGTGGCCAGGATCGTCGTACTGTCATCGCTGCCGAGCCACAGCTCGCATCGCCGCAGGGTGTCCTGTGCCAGCTCGAACGCCGCCTGGTGGTCCGAGAGCTGGTTGAGACACGAGCCCAGGTTGCAGGCCGCGACGAGAGTGGCGACGTCGTCCGCGCCCGACTTCTGCGACCTCAGGGCCAGGATCCGTTCGAACAGGGGGCGGGCCTGCTCCGAGTCGCCACGGTCGTGCAGGCATGCGGCGAGTCGTTCGTTGGCCAGGATCGTGTCCTTGTGCGACTCCCCGAGCCGTACTTCCCAGTCCTTGAGGACGAGCTCCGCGAGCCGGACGCCGGGATCCGCGTTGTGGGAGTCGTAGTGGTAGTGAAGGAGGCGGATCAGCAGGGCGCGGAAGCGGTCCGGCTCGCTCGTCGGGACATCGGCCTCGACCAGGTAGCAGAGAAGGGTCTGGAAGTTCGCCGTGAGCAGTCCATACGAGTTCCAGGTGCTCGGGTCGTGCGGATCGAGGACCGGCAGCGCGGCCAGCCGGTCCCGGGCCGCGCGGCACACGTCATGGAGCCCGGCTCGATCAGCGGCGGGTGTCGCACGGAACAGGGCCACAACGTCCGCGTGGGCCTGCTGCACGGCGGGATCGACGGGACGGGTCATGACGGCCACCCGTTCCGGGCGGAGCCGGTGGCGACAAGGCGCGCGAGCCGGACGCCGTCCACGACCTCGGGTGCCGTGTTCTCGGGCGAGGTACAGGCGAGCCCGCGGGCAATGGCCGAGCCGAGCACGGCGAGCGCGTCGTCACCCAGTGCGTCGCGCAGCGCGTCGGGCTCGTGTCCCAGCAGTGACATGGTCAAGGACCAGTTACTCGAGGCGGTTTCGTAGAACTCCTGCAGGGCGACCGCCGGAGCGCTGCGCAGCAGGACGGGAAACAGGCGGGTCCTGACATCGCCGAGATGCGAGGCCCCGTCCTGCCACCCGAAAGAGGCGCCGGCGGCCTCGCGCAGCAGGGCGACGGGTTCCACGAGGTCACCCAGGGCGGGCGAGGCGGCGAGGACGGACAGGGCGTCCGCGCCGGTCGCGGAACCGGGCTCGGCCCGCGTCACGACCTCTGCGGCCAGTTCCCGCAGAGCGTCGCGGTTCTCCGGCCTGACGTCGACGGCGAAGGCGAGCAGTTCGGCGACCGCGGGCAGCGGACCCGCGTCGAGCATCTCCTCCAGCCGTCGTGTGAACGCGCGGCTCAGCGGGGAACCGGGGGCGGGTGCCACCAGATCGACGGCGGCGGCGTAGACGGGATCCTCGATCCGTACGCGCGACGCGCGCAGGACGTGCCCGGGCACCTCGCGGGCGAGGCGGAACTCCTCGTATGCGGCCGCTGCCGCGGCGACCCTGGCCGTCACGCTGCTCTGGTCGATCTCGGCCGTGAGGTTGTTCCAGTGGATCGGCCCGAACACCTCGTCGCGCCCCACGTCGTCGATCTCCAGGGCGACATGCACCGCGGACGCCCACGCGAGGAAGGAACTCCGGTGCGCCTGGGCCAGGTAGGACTGCCCCTGGATCGCCCGCATGTCGTCCTCCCGGCAACCCAGCGCGCGCACCGCCAGCTCGAAGCGGACCCGGTGGTCTGGGCGCGCGTAGGCCAATGCCTCGTCCTCCGCCTGCTCCCGGCCGCCGGCCCGCATCCGGAAGCCCGGCTCGTCCCCGGCCGTGCGTTCGAGAGCACCGCCGGCCGTCCACCGATGGTGCGGCAGG
Source organism: Streptomyces sp. NPDC047869 (assembly GCF_040704065.1). NCBI lineage: Bacteria > Bacillati > Actinomycetota > Actinomycetes > Kitasatosporales > Streptomycetaceae > Streptomyces > Streptomyces sp. NPDC047869. Next base: position 30,750 of record NZ_JBEYRK010000021.1, on the reverse strand, counting down.
TCGCCGAGGGCACGGTCGACCTCCTTCGAGAACGCGTCCGCCTCGCGTCCATGACGAGAGGAGGCGGTCGGGCCGTGCGCGGCCAGGTGCAGGTCCGCGTAACCGATGGCTCGCTCCCCGGGATCCGCGATCGAGCGCACGAGGGCGGTCGCCCGTGTCATGTCCCGGCCCGCCAGGTGTTCCGCGAAGCGGCGCACCAGCCGGGCCGTGGTGCCGTGCGCGCCGAGTTCGACGGCGCGCAAGACATCGGCGGGCCGGCGGAAGAAGTGTGCACGGACATACGCGGCCCACTCCTCGCTCAGATTGAACATGGTCTGGGCCGCGATCATGTTCAGCTGGTCCCAGAGATTGTCGGCGGACGGCTCACGCGGTCCGGACGTCGCACTGGAGAAGCCCGCACCGGGACCGGCACTGCCGCGCAGCGGCACGGGACGTTCCGCCTCCCGCCGCATCTCTTCCAGAACTCCTTCCGCCTGGGCGCGCTCGCCCCGGGCGACGTGCAGATGTCCGATGCCGGCGAGCGCCGAGTACCGGTCGAGTCCGAAGATCTCGTGGTCCGGCCGCTTCGCCCCCTCCAGCCACGGCCAGTGGTCGAACGGGACGGTCTGCAGGATGCCCCGGGCCATCTGCGCCGCCCGTTCCAGGTCGTACTCCGCCATCCGCCGAACGACACCCAGCAGGGCACCGTCGAAGCGCACGCTGCGCAGCGGGTCGCCCCGCGGATCGCTCCGGCCCGTGACCGTGGTGTGGACCTCTTCGATGAGCCGCAGTTCTTCTGCGCGGCTCAACTCCCCGAGCGCCTTCATGGCGTCGAGCCGCGCCCACGGCGCCCACTTGCCGCGCGTCCCCGCGAGGTAGCGGTCGACCAGCGTCCGCGCGCGCTCGGGAGACCCCCACCGCGTCCACAGGCCCGCGCCGTCGAGGACGGCGTCTTCCGTCGCGCCGTTGCTCTCGACGGTGTCCAGGCGGGACAGGAGCAGACGAGCCGTGGTGCGGTCGGTGTCCGCCAACACGTGTGCCGCAGCGACCAGTTGGCCGGGGAGTTCCTTGTCCTCGCCGGCGGAGAAGACCTGTGCGCGCACCTGTCCGAGGAACTGCCGACCGGTGCCGGGATCGTGCCTCGCCCATGCGGCGGCCAGTCGCGCCAGGCCCAGGACATGCGTGGCCGGACCGGTGCTCTGCAGGCACCGCTCGGCCTCGTGCAGCAGCGCCATGGCGTCGACGCCGTCGGCGCGCTCGGCCAGGTCCAGGTAGTCGGCCCAGCGCGCACCGTCGATCCGGCCGATGAGGGCACGGGCCCTGTCCACGTCCTGCTCGGCGCCTGCGGCGGCGCGGTACACGGCGTCCAGGCTCTTGCCGGAGCGGGACTCGGCCCCCACCCTCTCCTGGCCGTGCCGCCACAGCCGCACCGCGCGCTCGGCATCGTGGGGCGCCAGCAGCCGTGCGGCCACCTCGGCGGCCCGGCGTGCCTCGAAGGCGTCATCACGGCGGCTGCCGTCACCGCGGACGGTGAGCGCGGACTCGACCAGAAGATCCCGCAACTCGTCGGCCGAGGGATCGCCGGGGCCGGGACGTGCGTACCGGAGGATCTCCGCGACGGCCGTGAACTGCCCCATCGAGGGTCTCATCCCGGCCGCGTGCTCCAGGGCTTCCTTGAGGCGGCCCAACCGGGCCATCAGGCCGAGCGCACGCGGCACCGGCGTGCCGCCGGAGCGCGCGACCCGGTGCCGGACCACGCCGAGATACGTCAGCGCGGGCAGCCCGGCAGCGACGGGCGCGCTGTCTGCGACGTGCCGGGCGATACCGTCGACGAGTTCGAGGAATCTGCTCTCGGCCCCGAATTCGGCGCGGACTGCTCGGCGCATACCGGGGCACACGAGATCGACGGCCTCGGCTAAGCTGCGCGGCCCGGCCTTGAGGACGTGGGCGGCGAGATGCGCCAGACCGTACCGGTCCACCCGCGTCCAGTCCACATCCGCCCAACTCGGCGCGGAACCTCGGTAGCTCCCCACGATCCGCTCGTGCCACTCGGCTTCGTCGACCCAGCATTCGGGATGTCCGTCCCGGGCTTCCCGGCCGACGAGGAACTCACTGATCGAGGGGTGGAAGAAGGCGATCCGGCCGCCTTGGCGGTCCAGCAACCAGCGCAGGCTCTCGAGAACCCGCTGCGCCTCCTTCGACGAGGGTGTGCCCGACAGCGCGAGCAGCCGATCCTCCGGCAGCGGCTCCCTGGCCACGGTCAGCACCCCGACGATCGGCCGCCCCACCCGCTCCCAGCCGACCGGCTCCCCGGCCCATGGCGTGAGAGCCTCGCGGGCCATCTCCACGAAGAACCCGTAGAGGCCGGTCAGGCTGCCCGGTACACCACTGAAGGCGAGCAGCCGGTCGACCAGTCCGTCGTCCTGCTGTGCGATGGCGTCGGTCAGCGCTCGCGCGTAGGTCGCCAGATACAGGAAGTTCCCCGCGGCCCTTTTGACCGCGTACTGCTTCGTGCTGCCGGAGAGTTGGTGTTTGGCGCGTTCCATGGCGAGGACTGCGTCCGTCTCCAGGACGCGGTCCGCATAGCTGCGCAGGTCTGCCACCACCTCGGGCGAACCGGCGTCGATGACCACCTCGGTGAGCTGCTCCTCTCGTGCCGACCTGAACAGCCGAAGCCCCGAGTGCGGTCGGGAGGTCACGACCACCCTGACGTTCCCGGGCAGTTCGGGAGAGCGGGCCAGCCAGTGCAGCAGCCTCTTGCGCGGCTCCACCGTGTCGTCGTCGGCTATCTCGTCCAGCGCGTCGAGCAGGATGACGATGCGGGCCTCTGGATCCTGCGCCGCCAGCACCCGGGCCGGACCGATCAGCGCCAGGTGCGCCAGGTTGTCGGGGTCGAGCAGACGGGGCTCCAGCCTGGCCGTGCCGATCTCGACGCCGCTGACCGTGCCCGCCACGTCACCGATGCGCTGTTCCAGTTCCAGGGCGGCGGTGCGCTGGAACGGCGACACGCTCAGGTCCTCGATCCTGATCCCGACCACGCGGCCCTCGACCTCGACGGAGTCGATGTGCTGCTTGATCACGACGGAGAGCTGCTCCAGCTCGAAGAGCTCGGGGCGCGCCTGAGCGAGCTGGTGCCCGACGGCCAGCAGGAAGGACTGGACGTCCCCGCCGGTGAGCGCGGTCCGGCTGTCCCGTCGGAAGAAGTAGCGCAGCCGGTCGGGGCGGGCCCGCGCCAATCCGGCGAGCAGGCTGGTCTTGCCCGCACCCGGTTCGCCCGTCACCAGGACGTACTGACCGCGCTCCGATTCCAGAGCCCGCTCGATCTCGTCGTACAGCCAGGTGCGCTCGACGAAGTCCCCTTCCGTACGGGCCCGGACCACGTCCTCGAAGGTGTGGCCCGGCCGGGCCTCGCGGGCGGTCACCTCGTGTTCCCGGCGCCGCGGATGTCCACCCCGACCACGGTCGCGCCGCGCTCCACACGACCGGCCTTCATCTCGCTCTCGACGCAGATCGCGGCATCCTCCATGCGCACCCCGGTCACGTCGCCCGCGACCGTGTCCGCCTCCACGCTGCTGCGCACCACGGCTCGGTCGCGTCCGCTCAGGGGCGCGACAGGAACCAGTGGCTGCCGCGCACCGGCGTCCGGGACCCAGATCCATGCCTCCCCGCGGTACTCCTTCTCCTCGACGTGTGCGTGACGGAACTCTTCCGGCGACAGGCTCGTGTGCATGCCGCGTACGACATCGTCGAAGACGCCGGCCGACACGGCGACGGCCAGACAGGCGTCCGGTGCCTCCGCCAGGGCGGCGCGCAGGGCCGCGCTGTCGAGGATCCGGCCGATCTCGACCGGGGCTCGGCCGACGAAACCGTTGGCGCCGGGCGACGCCGGGCCGAAGTGGACGGCGGCTCTGAGCCGGAGCCTGGCCTGCGGTATCCGATTGTGGTTGAAGGCGCGCAGTCCGCGGTGCAAAGCGGGCATGAAGCGGTCGATCAGAGCGGGCTCACAGGCCGTCTCGGGCAGGACGGCGAACACGGAGTCCCCGCCCTCCTGCGTGAGCCAGTCCGCGCGCCGCAGCTCGGCTTCGTCCGCCGCCGTCCCGAGCAACTCGGTGATCGCATGCTGGAGTTGGCGCTGCGTCACCGCGTCGGCGGCGCCGTAGCCCTTCGCGTCGACCGCCAGCAGGAGCCTGCGCCCGAACATGCCCGAGCGGCCTCGCTCTTCGCCACGGTTCGCTGTCATGACACCTCTCCCTACACACATTTGGATGCGGAGGCCGGCGTGATGCTCAAACCTGCTCGGAATCGACAGAGCTGATGCACAGCAGGCGGGCGCCCGCCCCCGTGCGGCGCCGACACAGCAGTCATACACCCCTGATCGGCAGGCAATCCTGTGGAAGTACGGAATGCGGGAATCCAGCGAGAACCCGCATTAAGGACTGGTTGGGACACACGATCGGTCCTTGACTTGCCTCAGCCGATCGACCACACGGTCGCAGTCCTTCCCAGGAGGTCTCCATGACGCCCGACGGACGGGAAGCCGCCAACCGCCCCGCGCAGTACATGTTCACCACGCTGCACACGACCCACCAGCACGCGGACGCCAAGGCCGGCATCCTGGCCGCGGCTCAGGCGGCGCTGGTCGGCACGACGGGCGTGTGGAGTCATGGAGCCGCACTCGCCTGGCAACGGGGCGGCGCGGCCGGGACGGTCGCCGGGGCGTTGCTGGCCTTGTTCGTCTGCGGCCTGATCGGCGGTGTCGCGTGCCTGGCGGCTGCGCTGCGTCCCCGACTGCTGCGGGACCCGCACGTCAACCGCTACAGCTTCGTCCAGTTGGCGGCGCGACCCTACGACCTGCCCTCCGACGAGACCCGCCCGAACGAGGCCGCCGACCGGCAGGAACTGTCGCGCACCATCCGGTTCCTCGCGCGCGTCGCCGTACGCAAGTACCGCTGGCTGACGAGAGCGTTGATGTGCACGGCCGTCATGGGTGTGGCCGCGGGTCTTGGTGTGATCCTCCAGTCGGCGACGGCCTGACGACGGCCCGGCTACGGCAGTTCCCGCGCCAGATCGGCGAGGTGCCGCAGGCGGGGCAGGTCCCGGATGGTGGTGGAGCGGTAGCCGGTCTCCAGCAGGCCCTCCTCGCGCAGTTCACGCAGCACCTTGTGGACGGTCGTCTCGGCGGCGCCGACCAGTGTGGCCAGCTCCGGCTGGGTCAGCCGGCAGCCCACCACCACGCCACCGGCACCGGGCGTTCCGTAGGACACGGCCAGTTCCACCAGCAGCCGGGCCAGCCGCTCCTTCGCCTGGTAGCCACGGAAGTCGAGGCGCCGCTTGTTCGCCCACCGCAACCGGTCGGCGACGAGAGCGGTCAGGGCCATGCTGATCTCGGGGCGGCGCAGCAGCAGTTCCCGCAGGACGCCGCTGGACAGCACCCGGGCGGTCAGTGGGCCGCAGGCGATCACCGTCGCGGAGCGCGGGGCGCCGGTCATCATGGCCATCTCGCCCACCGTGTCCCCGGCGGCCCTGACCGCGAGCAGCGAACTCTCACCGTTCTCCACGGTCGCCGTGACCTTGGCGAAACCGGACAACAGCAGGAGTACGTGCTGATCGAGCGTCCCCTCCCTGAGCAGCACCGCGTCCGCCTCGAACCGCACCTGGGTCCCCGAGCCGAGCAACTCACGCCGTGCCGGGTCCGGCACCATCCCCAGCAGGCTCCGCGTGGGCCACGGCCCGGATCCGATCGGCACATCCATACGTATTCCCCGTATCCATGGGCCGTGGTTCACGTCCTGCACTCACGGAAACACGTCGACGCGACCCGCCCGGAACCTGACCGATCAGGAAAATAGCAGCTCAGGCACCCTTTGCTGAGGGCTCGAGAATCGCCACGCACTCCACATGATGCGTCATCGGGAACAGGTCGAACGCCCGCAGCGTCCGCACCCGGTACCCCCCGTCGCGGAAGTACCCCAGGTCTCGGGCCAGGGCGGCCGGGTCGCAGGCGACGTAGGCGATGCGGCGGGCGCCGAGGGAGGTGAGGTGGTCGACGGTCCGGCGGCCGGCGCCGGCGCGGGGCGGGTCGAGGACGATGAGGTCGACCTCCGTGATGCCGGTGCGCGGGAGGACGGACTCGACCTTGCCCTGTTCGACGCGGACCCGCGGGAAGCCGGCCAGGTTGTGCCGCGCGTCCTCCACCGCCCGCTTGCCGGACTCGATGCCGAGAACCGCGCCCTTCTCGCCGAGACGGTCGGCCAGGGCGCCGGCGAACAGGCCCACGCCGCAGTAGAGGTCCAGGGCCATCTCGCCCTTGCGGGGCAGCAGGCCCTGCATGACGGCCTTGACGAGGGTGTCGGCGGCCTTCGGGTGGACCTGCCAGAAGCCGCCGCTGCCGACTCGGTAGGTGTGGTCGTCGGCGCGCTCGCGCACGAACGCGCGGCCGTGGACCCGGTGGATGCCGCCGTCCTTCTCGTCCACGCGCATCACGGAGACGGGCCGGTCGAGCTCGACCAGGGGCAGCCGGGCGCCGGGCCGCGGCTCCAGGATCACCATGCGGTCCTGGGAACCGGTCGCGGCGATCGCCTCGACGGAGGCCATGCCCGCCCAGTCCCGGTCCTCGATGCCGAGCTCGCTGACCCCGGGCGCGGCGATCATGCAGTGGTCGATCGGCTCGACCTCGTGGGAGCGGTGGCGGCGCAGTCCGGCGTTGCCGTCGGCGTCCACCGCGTACTGGACCCGCGTCCGCCACTGCGGCACCTGGCCCGCGGGCAGCTTGTCGCCCTCGGCCGGCACCACCGTGCCGTCCCAGCCGGCATCCTCGGGGGTGAGGCCCGCGAGCCGCTGGAGCTGCTCGGCGATCACCTCGCCCTTCAGGCGGCGCTGGGCGCCCGGCTTGGCGTGCTGCCAGTCGCAGCCGCCGCAGCGGCCGGGGCCGGCGTAGGGGCAGGGCGCCTCGATGCGGTCCTTGGACGCGTCGAGGATCTCGACGGCGTCCGCGCGCAGGAAGCGGGCGCCCTCCTCGCCCTCGGTCACCCGGGCCACCACCCGCTCGCCCGGCAGCGCGTGCCGGACGAACAGCACCTGGCCCTCGGCGGTACGGGCGATGCAGTGGCCGCCGTGGGCGACGGGGCCGATCTCGACCTCGTACTCCTCGCCCACCAGAGACTTCGTCGGTTCTGTCTGCATGGTGGGGTGACTCCAGATCGGGAAGGGGAGAGGCCGCAGCCGGTGGGCCTGACAACAGCCCACCAGTCTACGGCCTCTCCTGGATGCCTCGACGCCTCAGTCCTTGGCGGCCGGCTCCTTCGGGCGTTCGACCGCCGGGCCACGGCGGACCGCGCCGGGCGCGTTCCAGTCCTGCCGCCTGCGGGCCCGCAGCTTGGCCGCCTCGGAGGACGCCAGCTGGTAGGGCACGGAGGTCACCATCACGCCCGCGGTGAAGAGCAGACGGCCCTTCAGGCGCAGGGCGCTCTGGTTGTGCAGCAGGTGCTCGTACCAGTGGCCGACCACGTACTCGGGGATGATCACGGAGACCGCGTCGCGCGGGGACTCCTTGCGCAGGCCCTTGACGTACTCGATGATCGGCCGGGTGATCTCGCGGTACGGCGAGTCGAGGACCTTCAGCGGTACGTCGATCCCGCGCCGCTCCCACTCCTCGCGCAGCGCCTTGGTCTCCGCCGGGTCGACGTTGACGGTGAGCGCCTCCAGGGTGTCCGAGCGCATCAGCTTGGCGTAGGCCATGGCGCGCAGGGTGGGGCGGTGGATCTTCGAGATCAGGACGACCGAGTGCACCCGGGAGGGGCGGACGCTGTCGTCGCTCGGCCCCTCGGGCGCGGCGATCTCGTCGGCCACGCGGTCGTAGTGCTTACGGATCGCGGTCATCGTCGCGTAGAAGATGCACATGCCCAGCAGGGCGACCCAGGCGCCGTGCGTGAACTTGGTGACCAGGACGACGACCAGCACCAGGCCGGTGAAGAAGGCGCCGAAGGCGTTGATCGCGCGGGAGCGGATCATGTGGCTGCGGGCCGACGGGTTCTTCTCTACCGCCAGGTGGCGGTTCCAGTGCCGGACCATGCCGGTCTGGCTCAGCGTGAAGGACACGAACACGCCGACGATGTAGAGCTGGATGAGGCGGGTGGAGTCCGCGCCGTAGATGATCACGAGCAGCGCGGCGGCGCCCGCGAGCAGCACGATGCCGTTGGAGAAGGCGAGGCGGTCGCCGCGGGTGTGGAGCTGGCGCGGCAGGTAGCGGTCCTGGGCGAGGATCGAGCCGAGCAGCGGGAAGCCGTTGTACGCCGTGTTCGCCGCCAGGAACAGCACCAGGGCGGTGGCGGCCGCCAGCAGGACGAACAGGAAGCTGCCCTTGCCGAACACCGCCTCGGCGACCTGGGAGATCACCGGGTTCTGGACGTAGCCGGAGCCGACCGGGCTGCCGTTGTGGATCAGGTCGGTGGCCGGGTGCTCGGCCATGCGGACGTTGGTCGCCATGGCGAGGGCGATGATGCCGCAGAACATGGTCACGGCCAGCAGGCCCATCATCGCGAGCGTGGTCGCGGCGTTCTTCGACTTGGGCTTGCGGAAGGCCGGGACGCCGTTGGAGATGGCCTCCACACCGGTCAGCGCGGCACAGCCGGAGGAGAAGGCGCGCAGCATCAGGAAGACGAGGGCGAAGCCCGCGAGGCCCTGATGCTCGGCCTTGATGTGGTAGTCGGCGGTCGGCGCGGACATGGTGTCGCCGAGGACCAGGCCCCGGAAGGCGCCCCACGCGATCATGATGAAGACGCCGCCGACGAACACGTAGGTCGGGATCGCGAAGAGCTTGCCCGACTCCTTCACGCCGCGCAGGTTCATCAGCGTCAGCAGGACGATCACGGCGGTCGCGCAGAACACCTTGTGCTCCACGACGAAGGGGACCGCGGAGCCGAGGTTCTCGATGCCGGAGGCGATGGAGACGGCCACGGTCAGCACGTAGTCGACGAGCAGCGCGCTGGCCACGGTGAGGCCGGCCTTGGGCCCCAGGTTGGTGGTGGCGACCTCGTAGTCGCCGCCGCCGCTCGGGTAGGCGTGCACGTTCTGCCGGTAGGAGGCGACCACGGTGAACATCAGCACGACGACCGCGACGGCGATCCAGGGGCTGAAGTGGTACGCCGACACGCCCGCGATGGACAGGACCAGCAGGACCTCCCCCGGCGCATAGGCGACGGAGGACAGCGGGTCGGAGGCGAAGACGGGGAGGGCGATGCGCTTCGGCAGGAGCGTTTCGCCCAGCCGGTCGCTGCGCAGTGCGCGCCCGATCAGGATCCGTTTGGGCACGTCGGTCAGTTTGGACACGACAGAGGATCGTAGGCCTTCGAACAGGCACCCGCCCACCCGGCGTCCCGGTTCTGCCTCACGAGTGAAATCGTACGCGCACCGAACTGCGGATTCCGCGGTCCGTGCGCCCGGCGTGCCTAGATGGCAGATCCCGGTCGTCACAGCACCTCGGAGGTCCCATGCCCGCGACCGCAGAGCTGATCGGGGCCACCGTCGCCCTGGTCGGCCTCGGAATCCTGACCCTGTGCAGCGTGCGCAGCATCACGCGCCGCAGGAGCGCCGCCGTGGATCCCCGGCGGTGACCGGCGGCGGCGGTCCGGGAAACCTCCGCACCGGGGGTGCCCACCCCGAACCGCCCGTGTGTAGCTTTGGGCGTCGGTCTGAGACCCTGATGCTGAGCAGTAACTTTTGGACACCGGAAGGACGGTCGTGCACATCGTCATCATGGGCTGCGGAAGAGTGGGTTCCGCTCTTGCCCAGACCCTGGAGCAACAGGGGCACACGGTCGCCGTGATCGACCAGGACCCCACCGCCTTCCGTCGGCTGGGCCCGGGCTTCGGGGGTCGCCGCGTCACCGGCGTCGGCTTCGACCAGGACACGCTGCGCGAGGCGGGCATCGAGGAGGCCGGCGCGTTCGCCGCGGTCTCCAGCGGTGACAACTCCAACATCATCTCCGCGCGCGTGGCCCGCGAGATGTTCGGTGTGGAGAACGTGGCGGCCCGTATCTACGACCCCCGCCGCGCCGAGGTCTACCAGCGCCTGGGCATCCCCACCGTGGCCACGGTCCGCTGGACCGCCGACCAGATGCTGCGCCGACTGCTGCCCTCGGGCGCCGAACCGCTGTGGCGCGACCCCACCGGCGGTGTCCAGCTCGCCGAGGTGCACGCCTCCGCAAAGTGGGTCGGCCACAAGATCAGCACGCTGCAGGAGGAGACGGGCGTCCGGGTGGCGTTCCTGACCCGCCTGGGCGAGGCGATCCTGCCGACGTCGCAGACGGTGCTGCAGGAGGGCGACCTGGTGCACGTGATGATGCGGACGGACGAGGTCGAGAAGGTCGAGGCGGCGTTCGCCGGGGGCCCGGAAGAGGAGAGCGGTCACTGATGAGGGTCGCCATTGCCGGAGCCGGCGCCGTCGGCCGCTCGATCGCGGGCGAGCTGCTCGAGAACGGCCACGAGGTCCTGCTCATCGACAAGGCCCCGACCGCCATCTCGGTGGAGCGGGTGCCCCAGGCGGAGTGGCTGCTGGCCGACGCCTGTGAGATCACGTCCCTGGACGAGGCGGCGCTGCAGCGCTGCAACGTGGCGATCGCCGCGACCGGTGACGACAAGGTCAACCTGGTCGTCTCGCTGCTCGCCAAGACGGAGTACGGCGTTCCGCGCGTCGTCGCCCGGGTGAACAACCCGAAGAACGAGTGGCTGTTCAACGAGGCCTGGGGCGTGGACGTGGCCGTCTCCACCCCGCGCCTGATGTCCGCCCTGGTCGAGGAGGCGGTGAGCGTCGGCGACCTGGTCCGGCTGCTCCGCTTCAGCCACGGCGACGCCAACCTGGTGGAGCTGACCCTGCCCGAGGAGTCGGCCCTGGCCGGCACCCAGGTCGGCGACGTGGAGTGGCCGCAGGACACCTCCCTGGTCACGATCATCCGCGGTACGCGGGTGCTGACCCCGTCCCGGGAGGACTCCCTGGAGCCGGGCGACGAACTCCTCTTCGTGGCCGCGCAGGCCCGCGAGGAGCAGCTCGAGGAACTGCTGTCGGTCCGGCGCGAGGACTGACCGCGCGCAAGGCAGAGGAAAGGGCGCCCTTGGCATCAAGGGCGCCCTTCCTTTTCGTACGAAGGCTGTACGGCGGCTCGCTACGCCTCCCGGCGGTGCCGTCCGCCGGCCGGCTCGCCGTTCTCCGCGGCCAGGGCGGCCCGGCGCTCCTTCTCGGCCTGCTCCTCGGCCTCCATCTCCGCGAACACGTCGATCGGCGCGGGCGCCTTCGCCAGGAACACCCAGGTCAGGTAGACCGCCAGCAGGAACGGCGGGATCTTCAGGGTGACCAGCACCCAGCCGAGCTGGGTGGTGTCGGCCCACCAGTACAGCGGGAAGAGGATCGCGCACTTGGCGAGCAGGATCAGCCCCCAGGCCCAACTGGCCTTGGCGTAGGCCTTCTTGCGGCCGGGGTTGCGGGTCCGCCAGGAGAGGTTCTCCTTGAAGACCGGGCCGAGGATGAGGCCGATCAGCGGCACACCGGCGAGGGTCGTGATGATGTAGGCGAGCGCCAGGCCCAGCGTGTAGAGCATGCCGGGGAGGTAGAAGTCCTTGGCGTTGCCCGTGAACATCGCGAAGACCACGCCGAACGCCACGCCGAAGACACCGCTGAAGGCGTGCTTGACGGTGTCCTTGCGGACCAGCCGGACCACGACCAGCACCAGGGACAGGGCCAGCGCGGCGATCGCGGAGAAGTGCAGGTTCTTGTTGATCGTGAAGATCGCGACGAAGAGGAGACCGGGCAGCACCGTCTCGACCATGCCGCGGACACCGCCGAACGCCTCGAACAGCGCGGCCTCGGTGACCGCGCGTGCGTCGTCCGACCGGGTCTCATCGGTGTCTTGGGTCGGCTTGTCGAGGGACGTCACCGGCTACTCCCGTCCAAGGGGTCGCAGTTCGTACTTCGGATTGAACAGCACCCGGCGGCCCCGACTCATGGAGATCCGGCCCGATGCGATCAGCTTGCGTCCGGGTTCTATCCCCACGATGGAGCGCCTGCCGAGCCACACCACGTCCAGAGCGGCGGAGCCGTCGAACAGCTCGGCCTCCAGGGCCGGGACTCCCGCGCGTGGCCGCAGGGTGACCGTGCGCAAGGTACCAGTTACCGTGACGATCTGCCGGTCGCGGCAGTCACCGATCCGGGTGCAGCCCGCCGTCTCGGCGTCCTCGCGCAGCTCCTCCGACTCCAGGTCCTCCTGCGAGGAGGAGAGCCGGTCGAGCATGCGCCGGAACCGGCCGGCCGGCTTCTGGGAACGAGGAACAGCACTCATACAGGAAGCGTACCGGGGTGCGCCTACACCGCCGTAGCCCAGCTCACTTCTCGAACCGGTATCCCATCCCGGGCTCCGTGATGCTGCATCTCCCGGGGGCCGACCCCCGGACCCCCGGCCGGTCATTTCTCGAACCGGTATCCCATCCCGGGCTCCGTAATGAAGTGCTCCGGGTGCGACGGGTCCGTCTCCAGTTTGCGCCGGAGCTGCGCCATGTACACCCGGAGGTAGTTGGACTCGGTGCCGTACGACGGCCCCCACACCTCCTGGAGCAGCTGTCTCTGGCTGACCAGGCGGCCGGTGTTGCGGACCAGGACCTCCAGCAGGTGCCACTCGGTCGGGGTGAGCCGGACATCCTTGCCGGACCGGTTGACCTTCTTCGCGGTCAGATCGACGGTGAAGCCCGCGGTCTCCACGGTCGTCACGTCGTCCTCTCCGGGCCCGACCGGCTCGGCACGGCGCACCGCGGCGCGCAGCCGGGCGAGCAGTTCGTCCATGCCGAAGGGCTTGGTGACGTAGTCGTCGGCGCCCGCGTCCAGCGCCTGGACCTTCTCGTCCGAGGAGTGGCGGGCGGACAGCACCAGGATCGGCACCCGGGTCCAGCCGCGCAGCCCCCGGATCACCTCGACGCCGTCCATGTCGGGCAGGCCCAGGTCCAGCACGACCACGTCGGGGTGGCGGGAGGCGGCGAGCTCCAGGGCGGTCCTGCCGTCGGGGGCCGCGTCGACCTCGTACTGGCGTGCCTTGAGGTTGATCACGAGAGCGCGCACGATCTGCGGCTCGTCCTCGACCACGAGCACCCGGGTCGTCATAGGGCCTGCCTTTCGGGTTCTGCGGTGGCCTCCGGGGGCTGGAGGGGTTGGAGGGGCTCGGGGGCCGCGCGGAGGCTCAGCACCATGGTGAGCCCGCCGCCCGGTGTGTCCTCGGCGTTCAGGGTGCCCCCCATCGCCTCGGCGAAGCCGCGGGCGACCGCGAGGCCGAGGCCGACCCCGGCGCCGCGCGGGGCGTCCCCGTACCGCTGGAAGGGCTCGAATATGCGGTCCTTCGCCTCGTCCGGCACCCCCGGCCCGCGGTCCACCACCCGCACCTCGACCCGGTCCGCGATGGCACTGGCGGACACCAGGACGCGCCGTCCGAAGGGGCTGTACTTGACGGCGTTCTCGACCAGGTTGGCCACCGAGCGCTCCAGCAGCCCCGGATCGACGGCGACCATGGGCAGGGTCTCGGGGACGTCCAGCTCCACGCTGTCCTCGGGCACGCCGCCCAGGGCCATCGGGACCACCTCGTCCACGTCGATCTCGCGGATGAGCGGGGCCACGGTGCCGGTCTGCAGCCGGGACATGTCGAGCAGGTTGCCCACTAGGTGGTCGAGCCGGTCGGCGCCCTCCTCGATGCCCTGGAGCAGTTCCGCCCGGTCCTCCTCGGACCAGTCGACGTCCTCGGAGCGCAGGGAGGAGACCGCGGCCTTGATCCCGGCCAGCGGGGTGCGCAGATCGTGGCTGACGGCGGCGAGCAGGGCGGTGCGGATGCGGTTGCCCTCGGCGAGCGCCCGGGCCCGGTCGGCCTCCTCCTGGAGCCGGCTGCGGTCCAGCACGACGGCGGCCTGGGCGGCGAAGGCGGCCAGCACCCGGCGGTCCTCGGCGGGCAGCACCCGGCCGGTGAGCGCGAGGGCCATGTGGTCGCCGACCGGCATGTCGACGTCGGCGTCCTCGGGCCGCTCCAGCTGCGGCCCGGGTCCGGCGCGGCCCGCGCAGGTCCATGGCTCGACGTCGCCGGCCCGCTCCAGCAGGGCCGCCGACTCCATCGCGAAGGTCTCCCGGACCCGTTCGAGCAGTTCCTCCAGACCGGTCTCGCCGCGCAGCACGTTGCCCGCGAGGAAGGAGAGGATCTCGGACTCGGCGCGCAGCCGGGCGGCCTGGTGGGTGCGCCGGGCGGCGAGGTCGACCACGGAGGCGACCGACATACCGACGCCGAAGAAGATCGCGATGGCGACGATGTTCTTGGGGTCGGCGATGGTCAGCCGGTGCAGGGGCGGGGTGTAGAAGTAGTTCAGCAGCAGGGAGCCGAGGGCCGCCGAGGCGAGGGCGGGCAGCAGGCCGCCGAGCAGGGCCGCCGCGACGGTGACGGCCAGGAACAGCAGCATGTCGTTGGCGAGGCCGAGGTCGACGGTGCTGAGCAGTACCGCGAGGGCGGCGGGGCCGCCGAGGCCCACCAGCCAGCCCCAGAGGATCCGGGCCCGGCCGAGCCGGGCGCCCCGGGCGACGGGCAGTCCGCGGCCCTTGGCGACCTCCTCGTGGGTGACGATGTGCACGTCGAGGTCGGGGCCCGACTCGCGGGCGACGGTGGCGCCGACGCCGGGCCCGAACACGTACTGCCAGGCCTTGCGGCGGGAGGAGCCGAGCACGATCTGGGTGGCGTTGACACCGCGCGCGAAGTCCAGCAGGGCCGCGGGTATGTCGTCGCCGACGACGTGGTGGAAGGTCCCGCCGAGATCCTCCACCAGGGTGCGCTGGACGGCCAGTTCCTTCGGGGAGGCGGCGGTCAGGCCGTCGCTGCGGGCTATGTAGACGGCCATCACCTCGCCGCCGGCGCCCTTCTCGGCCAGCCGTGCCGCCCGCCGGATGAGGGTGCGCCCCTCGGGGCCGCCGGTCAGCCCGACCACGATCCGCTCGCGGGAACCCCAGATCCGGGAGACGCGGTGCTCGCTGCGGTACTCGTTCAGGTGCTCGTCGACCCGGTCGGCCACCCACAGCAGGGCCAGCTCGCGCAGGGCGGTGAGGTTGCCGGGCCGGAAGTAGTTGGACAGGGCCGCGTCGACCTTGTCCGGCTGGTAGATGTTGCCGTGCGCCATGCGACGGCGCAGGGCCTGCGGGGACATGTCGACCAGTTCGATCTGGTCGGCCCGGCGCACGATCTCGTCCGGGACCGTCTCGCGCTGCCGCACCCCCGTGATCGACTCGACGACGTCGCCCAGGGACTCCAGGTGCTGGATGTTGACGGTTGTGACGACGTCGACGCCGGCGGCGAGCAGTTCCTCGACGTCCTGCCAGCGCTTGGCGTTGCGGGAGCCGGGGACGTTGGTGTGGGCGAGTTCGTCCACGAGGGCGACGGAGGGGGCGCGGCGCAGCACCGCGTCGACGTCCATCTCCTCGAAGGCGGTGCCCCGGTGCTCCAGCCGCATGCGCGGCACCTGCTCCAGGCCGTGCAGCATGACCTCGGTGCGCGGCCGCTCGTGGTGCTCGACGAAGGCCACCACGCAGTCGGTGCCGCGCTCGACGCGGCGGTGCGCCTCGGACAGCATGGCGTAGGTCTTGCCCACGCCCGGTGCCGCGCCGAGGTGGATCCGAAGCTTGCCGCGTGCCATGGCCCCATTGTCTTCCGCCGACTGCCGCCTACGCAGCGTCGACCCTACGTCCCGCGATGCGGACGAACCGGGCAAGGGGCCGGTCGAGGGGGGTCTTTGACGCAACCCTGACGGGGCCCGGCGCGGGCGGCTCAGTGTTCGGTGATCTCCCCGTCGCGCAGTTCCAGCACCCGGTCGGCGAGGTCCAGCAGGTTCGCGTCGTGCGTGGCGACCAGGGCGGTGGTCTGCTCGCTGCGGACGACGGCCCGCAGCAGCTCCATGACGGCGTGCCCGGTCTCGGCGTCGAGCTGGCCGGTCGGCTCGTCGGCGATCAGCAGGGCGGGGCGGTTGGCGAGGGCGCGGGCGATGGCGACCCGCTGCTGCTGGCCGCCGGACAGCTCACCGGGCCGCTGGGCCGCGTGGTCGGCGAGCCCGACGAGGGCGAGCAGCAGCTCGACGCGCTCCTCGCGCTCGCGCGGCTCGGCCCGGCGCAGCCGCAGTGGTACGCCGACGTTCTCGGCGGCCGTCAGGATCGGGATGAGCCCGAAGGACTGGAAGACGAAGCCGATCCGGTCCCGCCGCAGCTCCAGCAGCCCGCTCTCGCCGAGCCCGGCCAGGTCCTGCCCGTCGACCTCGGCCCGGCCCCGGTCGGGGGTGTCGAGTCCGCCGACGATGTTCAGCAGGGTGGTCTTCCCGGAGCCGGAGCGCCCCTTGAGGGCGACGAGTTCGCCGCGCGGCACCTCCAGGGAGACCCCGCGCAGGGCGTGCACGGCGGCGGCTCCGCGCCCGTAGGACTTGTGCACGTCCTCGACGCGCACCATGGTCTCGGTGATCACCCGGCTCATGCGGCCTCCCCGTCGCTCCCCCGTGCCCACGCGGGCCGGGCGCCAGTATCTCCGCGTGACGCCCGGCCGTTCAACGGTTTCAGTTCGGGTTGTCGCCGTGGGTGAGGGTCTCCCAGGCGACGAAGAGGTTGTCGGTGCCGGCCGGGCGGTTGGCCAGGGTCAGGGTCTGGGTGTTGGTCATGGCGATGCCGCGCCGGTTGTGCAGGGCGTTGTAGCCGACCTCCGTGACGGGGCCGAGGCCGAGCTTGAGGGAGCCGCCGCACAGCCAGTCGGGGACGGCCGCGCCGAGCTGGTACTTGGCCTGGAAGCCGAGCGCCTGCCGCAGCCGCTCGCCGATGTCGGTGCCGTAGAGGTCCTGCCCCTGGATCCGGCTGGTCTCGGCGATGTGCGAGATCGCGGAGATGCCGTACCCGGTGTGGGTGAGGTCCCGGCAGGTCTCCTGCGTGAGTCCGGTGACGAAGGTGGACTGGCCCTGCCAGTAGGAGACGATCTTGTCGCGGGTGTTCAGGTTCTGGCTGGGCACGGTCTTCGGCAGATCGCCGTCGGAGGCGAGGTAGACGTAGGCGGCCGCGCGGGTGCGGAACCTCGCCATCGCGGTGTCGTACGACGCCTTGTCCTCGAGGAAGACGGAGATGCCGACGGCGGCCTCCGTCATCGAGAGCTCCCAGTTGCCGTTGGAGTTGGAGCCCTTGATCACCACGGGCAGGTACACGTCGCGGAGCATGGTGGAGAAGCGGTTCTGGTTGGCCCAGCCGCCGGTGTACGTGTACTTGATGATCTCGGCGGCCTTGGGCCAGGACGAGCCCGCCCAGCCGGTCTGCAGGGGCGCGTTGCTGTTGGTGTGGCTGCTGATGGTGGCCGACCAGGCGTCCATGATCTGGATGGCCTTCTGGGCGTAGCGCGCGTCCCGGGTGATGTACCAGGCGAGGGCGTCGGTGTAGGCGGCGATCGCGTCCTCGCGCTCGTCGGTGCAGCCGTAGTTGGGGTTGGAGTAGGAGCCGCACTCGACGGTGGCGCGCGGCTTGGGTGTGCGGTTCAGGTCGGCGTACTTGCTCGCCTTCATCTGGTCGAAGGCGCTCTTCCAGGGCTGGGCGCCGGCCTGCACCTGGGCGCGGGCGAAGTCGAGCTGGCTCCGGGAGACGGTGACTCCGGGGTGGGCGAAGGAGGCGGGGGCGGAGTGCGCTGCGGGTGCCGCGAGGACAGCGGTCAGCAGGGAGGCCACGACGGCGAGCAGTGGGGTACGACGCACAGTGACTCCGTTCTTGTATGTGAACGCAGGGCGCCTTTATGAACAGGCGTTGGCTCGAAGACCGTAGGTACAGACCATTGGCCCGTCAAGGGGTCATGCATGCGAAAGGGCCGCACCCCGGGGGGGTACGGCCCTCTTTCGTAACGTTGCTACCGGACCTCGGTGATCTCCGGTCCGCGCTGGAGCTGGCCCATGCCGCCGGAGAAGCGCGAGCCCTCCTCCTGCTGGACGCCCTCGGGAACCATCTGGGCGTCGTTCGGCAGCTTCAGGACGATCGGGTCGCGGGGCGCCATCGGGCCCTCGCCGCGGACCACGACCGTGTCCCGGAAGATCTGCTCCAGCAGACCGGCCGCCTGCGGCTGCACCGCGCCCTGTCCGGAGATCACACCGCGCAGGAACCAGCGCGGGCCGTCCACGCCGATGAACCGGACGACCTGGAAGCCGCCGGTGCCGTCCGGTAGCTGGACCGGTACCTGGGCGCGCAGCTCCCAGCCCAGCGGACCCTCGACCTCGTCGACGATGCCGCCCTGCTGGGTGATGCCACCCGCGATCTCCTCGCGGACCTCGCCCCAGATGCCCTCGCGCTTGGGCGCGGCGAAGGCCTGGAGCTGGACGGCGCTGTCGCGCAGCACCACGGTCGCCGCGACGATCGCGTCACCCGCGACCTCCACCCGCAGCTCCATGCCGTCGACGCCCGGCACGAAGAGACCGCCGAGGTCGACGCGCCCCTCACCCGGGTCGCGCACCTCGCTGCTGTCCCACGGCCCGTCGGGCCGGGGCTCGGGCTCGAGCCGAACGCGCTCGCGCTCGGCCTCTTCCTCGTCCGCCTCGGTGTCGACGCTGTCGACGACCTGCTCGGCCTCGCCGGCCGCGTCCTCGGCGGCACCCTTCTTGTTGCGACGTCCGAACACGTCACTGTCCTTCCCGGTCGGATACGACCGAAGCGTATCGATTCCCACCCGTCAGGCCACGCACGGCGGCCTGACCGCTTGTGCCGCTCTCGTCGCCCACCGCGGCATGGCCACCGGTGGACCCGAAGCCCCCCTCGGCCCGCGCCGAGCCGGGAAGTTCCGCCACCTCCTGGAAGCGGACCCTCTCGACCTGCTGGACGACCAGTTGGGCAATCCGGTCGAAGCGCTCGAACCGCACCGACTCGTGCGGGTCGAGATTCACCACGATCACCTTGATCTCCCCACGGTACCCGGCATCAACCGTCCCCGGGGCATTCACGAGGGCGACGCCGCAGCGGGCGGCCAGACCGGAACGTGGGTGCACGAAGGCCGCGTACCCCTCGGGGAGGGCGATCGACACACCCGTGGGCAGCACGGCCCGCTCACCGGGCGCCAGCTCGCGGGCCTCGGTGGTGCGCAGATCGGCCCCGGCGTCGCCCGGGTGCTCGTACGCGGGAAGCGGTACGTCCGGGTCGATGCGGCGCAGCCGCACGTCCAGCGGGGGGCGGCTCACGGGTTCACCTCGAAGGCGCGGGCCCGCCGGACCTGGTCCGGGTCGTCCATGGCGGCCCGGATCTCCTCCGTGCGGCCGTGGTCGATGAAGTGGTCCACCTTGACCTCGATGAACAGCGCGTCCGCGCGGACCGCTACGGGTCCGTCGGGGCCGCCGATGCGGCCGGTGGCGGTGGAGTAGATCTTCCGCCCGGCGACGGCGGTGACCTCGGCCTGGAGATGCAGTGTGGTGCCCACCGGAACCGGCCGCGCGAAGTCGGTCTCCAGCCGGCCGGTGACCGCGATGGTCCGCAGCAGCCAGTTCAGCGAGCCGAGCGTCTCGTCGAGGGCGGTGGCCAGCACGCCGCCGTGGGCGAGGCCCGGGGCGCCCTGATGGGCGGGCTGCACGGTGAACTCGGCGGTCAGCGAGACACCCTCACCGGCGCGCGCCTCCAGGTGCAGTCCGTGCGGTTGCCGACCGCCACACCCGAAACACTGTTCGTAGTGGGCGCCGAGAAGCTCGCCGGGCGCGGGGGCGTCGGGATGCCGTACCGGTTTCACCGCGTCGGCCGGGGGCTGAAGAGCCGGGGAACTACCACTCACAGGCGCAGACCTTACCCGCGCGTCGGCGTTGCTCCGACACCGTGCCAAGCTTGGCTCATGCAGCTCTCCGCCACCCCCTACGAAGAACGCCTCACCACCCCTCGTTCGTGGTGGCTGATCAGCTTCCTCGTGGGCGTCTCGTTCGCCCTGATCCTGCTGCCGTTCGGGACCCTGCCGCTGCTCGGCGGCCTGGTCGGCGGTACGGCCGCCGCGGCCGTGGTGGCCAGCGCCTACGGCTCCCAGCGGATCCGGGTGGTGGGCGACTCGCTGATCGCGGGCGAGGCCCGGGTCCCGGTGTCGGCGCTCGGCGACTCGGAGGTCCTCGACCCCGAGGAGGCCCGCGCCTGGCGCACGTACAAGGCCGACACCCGCGCCTTCCTGCTGCTGCGCGCCTACATCCCCACGGCACTGCGCGTGGAGGTCACGGACCCGCAGGACCCGACGCCGTACCTGTACCTGTCCACGCGGGAGCCGGAACGCCTGGCGGCCGCGATCGAGGCGGCCCGGCGGACGGCGGCGTAGCACCTCAGCCCTCCGGCTCCCCGGGCAGCTCGTCGAGCCTGATCGGATGCTCGGGCTTGTCCAGCGGCGGCAGTTCGGGCAGCTCGTCCCACGGCACCTGGGCCTTCCGCAGGTCCGCGCGGATCCGGGCGGCGACCCTTCTGGTGTCCCGGCGGTTCATGACCGCGCCCACCGCCGCGCCCACCATGAACGGCATGAGGTTCGGCAGGTCCCGGACCATCCGCTTCATGATCTGCCGGCGCAGTTCGCGCTTCATCCGGCCGCCGAGGGCCGCGTCGACGGTGGCCGGCTCGGTCACCTTGATGCCGCGCTCCCCCGTCCAGGAGGACAGGTACGCGGTGCTGCGGGCCCGGAGGTTCCCGGGCGGCCGTACGCCGTAGACCTCGTGCAGTTCGGCGATGAGCTTCAGCTCGATCGCGGCGACGCCGGTGATCTCGGTCGCCAGCTCGGTCGGCATGGCCGGCGGCACCGGCAGCATCGCCGCCGCCCCGATGGCGGCCCCGACCGTGGAGGTGCCTGCCGCCGCGCCCGCCACCAGTTTGTCGGCGAGTTCCTCCGGTCCGAGGCCGGGGAACTGACGGCGCAGTGTCGCGAGGTCGCGTACGGGCACACGCGGGGCGATCTCGATGATGCGGTCGGCGATGTACGCCAGCCCCGCGCGGGCTCGGCTGCCGCCCCTGCGAGCCCCTTCCCGGGCCAGGACCCTGGCCTTGTCACGGACCACCGCGGCCCGTCGCCTGGCGAGGGGCTGCGGCTCCGGCGCCGTCGGGTGGTCCTCCCGGCCGGACGCCGGTTCGAGCGAGGCCCCCGTCGAGGATGAGCCCCGCTCGTCGTCACGCGCACCGTGCGGGCCGCCGTGCGGCCCCTTGTCCGCTGCCCGCAAGGAGAAGCGGCGCTTCCGCGGAGGGGTCGAGCCAGTCACGGCCGACCCGTCCTCAGTCGCAGTCGCGGCAGATCGGCTGGCCGTTCTTCTCGCGGGCCAGCTGGCTGCGGTGGTGCACCAGGAAGCAGCTCATGCAGGTGAACTCGTCCTGCTGCTTGGGCAGCACCCGGACGGCCAGCTCCTCGTTCGAGAGGTCGGCGCCCGGCAGTTCCAGGCCCTCTGCGGCCTCGAACTCATCGACGTCCACCGCGGAGGTGGACTTGTCGTTCCGGCGGGCCTTCAGCTCTTCAAGGCTGTCCGAGTCGACGTCGTCGTCGGTCTTGCGTGGAGTGTCGTAATCGGTTGCCATGTCGCTCTCCCCCTCTGGGTGTCTGTGGTCTCTTCAGCGCACGTAACGCGTGAGAGGCCGGACTTGTGCCCGACCTGAGGCGGAGATTTTGCCTCACATCAAGGTCTGTTACTCAATCGACACCCAAGCCGGCCGCTCGCGAGCGATCGGCTTGGATGGCGGTGTGGACCGTACACGGTTCGAATGCCGCGCCTCAAAGGCGCCTCACCGTGTACTTCCCGTGATCTAGAGCCCTGAAAACTGGGATTTTCCCGGCTTTCCGCCCCGTGCCATGATCACGCGGAGTGCATGGCCGGAAATCCGTCCATGTGATCGATCACACAGGATCAACCGCCGACGGGGGTCAAAAATTCCGCGCGAAGCGAACACCCCCCGCGTGTGTCGGATCCCGGTCACAGCGGCAGCGTGACCCGCATCACCAGACCGCCGCCCTCGCGCGGCGTCGCCACGATGTGGCCGCCATGCGCGCGGGCCACGGACCGGACGATGGAGAGGCCGAGGCCCACCCCCTTGTCGCTGCCCGTGCGCTCCGTGCGCAGCCGTCTGAACGGCTCGAAGAGGTTGTCGATCTCGTACGCCGGCACCACCGGACCGGTGTTGGAGACGGTCAGCACCGCCTGCCCGTGCACCACCTCCGTGGTCACCTCGACCCAGCCGCCCTCGGCCACGTTGTAGCGCACCGCGTTCTGGACGAGGTTCAGCGCGATCCGCTCCAGCAGCACGCCGTTGCCCTGCACCACCGCGGGCTTGCGCTCGCCCCGGACGGCGACGCCCTTGGCCTCGGCCTCGGCGTGCACCTGGTCTATGGCCTGTCCGGCCACCTCGGCCAGGTCGACCGGTTTGCGCTCGATGATCTGGTTGTCGCTGCGGGCGAGCAGCAACAGGCCCTCCACGAGCTGCTCGCTGCGCTCGTTGGTGGCCAGCAGCGTCTTGCCGAGCTGCTGCAGCTCCACCGGCGCGCCCGGGTCGGACAGATGCACCTCCAGGAGCGTGCGGTTGATCGCGAGCGGGGTGCGCAGCTCGTGGGAGGCGTTGCCGACGAAGCGCTGCTGGGCGGTGAAGGCCCGCTCGAGGCGCTCCAGCATCTCGTCGAAGGTGTCCGCCAGCTCCTTCAGCTCGTCGTCCGGCCCGTCCAGCTCGATCCGCCGGGACAGGTCCGAGCCGGCCACCTGGCGCGCGGTGCGGGTGATCCGGCCGAGCGGGGACAGCACCCGGCCCGCCATCGCGTAGCCGAACGCGAAGGCGATCACGGCCAGGCCCAGCAGGGCCAGCAGGGAGCGGCTGAGCAGGTTGTCCAGGGCCGCCTGGCGCTGGTGGTCGGCGCACCGGCTGATCGCGTCGTTGAAGTCGGCGAGCGGGACCTGGTTGGTGATCGCGGGGCAGTTGTCGCTGGAGACCTTCAGCTCCTGGAAGCTGACGATCTTGAACAGCGGCGCGTTGCCGTTGGTGATGGCCTGCGCGGCCAGCAGGTAGATGATCGACAGCAGCAGGATGCCGGCGATCAGGAACATGCCGCCGTACAGCAGGGTGAGGCGTATCCGGATGGTCGGGCGCAGCCACGGGAAGGGGGGCTGCGGCCTCCGGGGGTCCCAGGTGGGCTTCGGGGGCGCCTGGGGCGGCGCGGGTGTCGTGGCCACGGCGGATCAGATCCGGTAGCCGGAGCCGGGGACGGTGACGATCACCGGCGGCTCGCCGAGCTTGCGGCGCAGCGTCATGACGGTCACGCGCACCACGTTGGTGAACGGGTCGGTGTTCTCGTCCCAGGCCTTCTCCAGCAGCTGCTCGGCCGAGACCACCGCGCCCTCGCTGCGCATCAGCACCTCGAGGACCGCGAACTCCTTGGGCGCGAGCTGGACCTCCTTGCCGTCGCGGAAGACCTCGCGGCGGTTGGGGTCCAGCTTGATGCCGGCCCGCTCCAGGACCGGCGGCAGGGGGACGCTGGTACGGCGCCCGAGGGCCCGCACGCGCGCGATCAGCTCGCTGAACGCGAACGGCTTGGGGAGATAGTCGTCGGCGCCGATCTCCAGGCCCTCGACGCGGTCGCTGACGTCGCCGGAGGCGGTGAGCATGAGCACGCGCGTGGGCATGCCCAGCTCCACGATCTTGCGGCAGACGTCGTCGCCGTGCACGAGCGGGAGGTCACGGTCGAGGACGACCACGTCGTAGTCGTTGACGCCGATGCGCTCCAGGGCGGCCGCACCGTCGTACACGACGTCGACGGCCATGGCCTCCCGGCGCAGTCCGGTGGCCACCGCATCGGCGAGCAGTTGCTCGTCCTCGACGACGAGTACGCGCACGTCGCTAGTCCTTCCTGTGTCCACCCGCGTAGCGCGCGGTGAGGCGCGCGCGGGCAGGGGCGTCCGTGGGATGTGACCTCCATCCTGCCCTTTTCGGCCATAAGTCGGCTGTAAGACGGGGTCCCGGACCGCAGGGACAGGGGTGGCGGAGGGGCGACGCGAGATTTTCTCCGGCGGTGGAGGTTTCCCGCGGGGAGAGCGGGGGGAGGACGGCATGTACACCCCGCGATCACGCTCTGCATGTGCCGCAGCACCATGCGGTACATCGCGATCCGTCTCCGCATCCGCAGAGCGGGCGTGGGTGTCCGGCACCGTCGCCGCCCGGCCGGGCTGCGCTGGGCACCCGCGGCAGACGTGATCGTTTCCCTCCGAACGGCACACCCCCGTGCCACCCGACCCACGACCCAGGACGAGGGGGCGCAGCATGGACGCATTCACCGCAGGACTTCTGCAGCGCATAAAGGCGACCGAGTCCGACCTGACGCGGGCTCGTGACGAAGGCGACGACTTCCTCGTCGAGGTGGAACAGGCCGAGCTCGACGACCTGCGCCGCCTCGCCGCCGAGCACGGTGTGGAGGTCGGCGCGTCGCGCGTCTGTTGAGGCCCGCAGGGCAGGAACGGGACCCCCGGCGAATCCAGCGCCGGGGGTCCCGTTCGTCCAGCGCCCTGTGCGACGCCTGCCCGCCCGGACGCGGACTAGTCGTGCCAGGCGCCGAAGTCCTCCAGCAGCCGCTGGAGGGGCTCGAAGACGCCCGGGGTGCCCGCGACCGTCAGATCACCCGTGGGGCGCTCTCCGGGCCGTCCGCCGGTCAGCGCGCCCGCCTCCCGGGCGATCAGGTCCCCCGCCGCCACGTCCCAGGCGTGCAGGCCGCGCTCGTAGTAGCCGTCCAGCCGGCCGCAGGCCAGGTCGCACAGGTCGACCGCGGCCGAACCGCCGCGCCGGATGTCCCGCAGCAGCGGGATGAGCCGGGCGGCGACCTCGGCCTGGTGGGTGCGGACCTCGGCGACGTAGTTGAAGCCGGTGGAGACGAGCGCCTGGTCCAGCGGAGGCGCGGGACGGCAGGACAGCGCCCGTTCGCCCTCCCACGCGCCCGTGGCCCAGGCTCCGCCGCCGCGCACCGCGTGGTACGTCTCACCGCGCATCGGCGCCGCGACGACGCCGACGACGCTCTCGCCGTCCTGCTCGGCCGCGACGGACACGGCCCAGGTCGGCAGCCCGTAGAGGTAGTTGACCGTGCCGTCGAGCGGGTCGACCACCCAGCGGATGCCGCTGGTTCCCTCGACGCAGGCGCCCTCCTCGCCGAGGAAGCCGTCCTCGGGCCGCCGCCCGGAGATCAGGTCGGTGATCAGCTTCTCGGCGGCGATGTCCATCTCGGTGACGACGTCGATCGGGCTCGACTTGGTCCTGGCCACCGCCAGGTCGGCGGGCCGTCCGTCACGCAGCAGCTCACCGGCCCGGCGGGCGGCCTCCTGGGCCAGCTCGAGCAGTTCCCGGTGGAGGGGGTCGGTCACTGTTCTCCTCGCGCGAAGGGGCTGTCGGCGCCGGCCGCGGCCGGCCGGGGGGCGCGGGCCGGGCAGCAGCCGACGGGGCAGAGGTCGTGGCTGGGGCCGAGCGCGCCCAGGGCGCACCGCGTGGCCTCCTGCCCGCGCTCCGCCGCGGCCCGCTCCAGGACCAGGTCGCGGACGGCCGCCGCGAACCGCGGGTCGGCGCCCACGGTGGCCGAGCGGCGCACCGGCAGGCCCAGCTCCCCGGCCTTGGCCGTGGCCTCGGTGTCGAGGTCGTAGAGGACCTCCATGTGGTCGGAGACGAAGCCGATGGGCGCCATGACCACGGCCGGCACGCCGGCGGCGTGCCGCTCCTCGAGGTGGTCGCAGATGTCCGGCTCCAGCCAGGGGATGTGCGGGGCGCCGGAGCGGGACTGGTAGACGAGCCGCCAGGGGTGGTCCACACCGGTGCGCTCGCGGACGGCGTCGGCGATCAGCTGGGCCGCGTCCAGGTGCTGCTCGACGTAGGCTCCGCCCTCCCCGTGGGCCTCGGCCGGGCCGGAGGTGTCGGCGGCGGAGGTGGGGATGGAGTGGGTGGTGAAGGCGATGTGGGCGCCGTCGCGCACGTCCTCGGGGAGGTCGGCGAGGGAGCGCAGCACGCCGTCGATCATGGGCTCGACGAAGCCGGGGTGGTTGAAGTAGTGCCGCAGCTTGTCGACCTCCGGCGGCCGTACGCCCTCGTCCTGGAGGGTGGCCAGCGCGTCGGCCAGGTTCTCCCGGTACTGGCGGCAGCCGGAGTAGGAGGCGTAGGCACTGGTGGCGAGCACCAGGACCCGGCGGCGGCCGTCGGCGGCCATCTCGCGCAGGGTGTCGGTCAGGTACGGCGCCCAGTTGCGGTTGCCCCAGTAGACCGGCAGGTTCAGGCCGTGCTCGGCGAAGTCCTCGCGCAGTGCCTTCAGCAGGGCCCGGTTCTGGTCGTTGATGGGGCTGACCCCGCCGAACTGGAAGTAGTGCTGCCCGACCTCCTTCAGACGTTCCCTGGGGATGCCACGCCCGCGCGTGACGTTCTCCAGGAACGGGACCACGTCGTCGGGGCCTTCGGGGCCGCCGAACGAGAGCAGTAGCAGGGCGTCGTACGGGCTGGGATCGAGCACGTCTGGCATGACTCGATCCTGCCACCCGGTCCCGACAGTGGGGGAACAGCGGGGTGAAGAGTCGGGTTCGCGGTGGTTTCGTGGTGATTTTCCAGCTGCTCCCTCGGTGGCGTCCCCGACCGTTTCCAGGGTGCACTTAGGGCCACCTAACTCGTAAGCTGTACCGATCGCATTCGCGCCTTACGAGCCGCCCGGAGTCCACGTGTCCAGCCCCTACCGCGCCCTGTTCGCCGAGCCCGGCACGAAGGCCTTCTCCGCCGCGGGCTTCCTCGGCCGCATGCCGCTGTCGATGATGGGCATCGGCGTGGTCACGATGGTCTCGCAGCTCACCGGCCGTTACGGCCTGGCCGGCGCGCTGTCCGCGACCATCGCGCTGTCCGCCGCCGCGATCGGGCCGCAGATCTCCCGGCTGGTGGACCGGCACGGGCAGCGGCGGGTGCTGCGCCCGGCGACCCTGGTCGCGCTCACGGCGGCCGCCGGGCTGCTGCTCACCGCGTCCCTCGGGGGGCCGGACTGGACGCTGTTCGTCTGCGCGGCCGGGATCGGCTCGGTGCCGAGCCTGGGCGCGATGATCCGGTCCCGCTGGGCGGCCCTGTACCGGGGGACGCCGAAGCTGCACACCGCCTACTCGTTCGAGTCGGTGGTCGACGAGGTCTGCTTCATCTTCGGGCCGATCATCTCCATCGGCCTCTCCACGGCCTGGTTCCCGGAGGCGGGGCCCCTGCTGGCCGCGTGCTTCCTGGCCGCCGGCGTCTTCTGGCTGACCTCCCAGCAGGCCACCGAGCCCCGGCGGCACCCGCGTGAGCGCACGGGCGGCGGCAGCGCGCTGCGCTCGCCCGGGCTCCAGGTGCTGGTGGCCACCTTCGCGGCGACCGGCACGATCTTCGGGGCGGTCGACGTGGTCACCGTCGCCTTCGCCGACGAACGCGGCCACAAGGCCGCCGCGAGCGTGGTCCTGGCGCTGTACGCCGCCGGATCCTGCGCGGCCGGGGTGGTGTTCGGACTGATGCGGTTCGCCGGAGCACCGGAGCGCCGCTGGCTCGCGGGCGTGTCGGCCATGGCCGTGAGTATGATCCCCCTCCTACTGGTCGGAAACCTGCCGCTTCTGGCCGTGGCGCTGTTCGTTGCGGGGCTGGCCATCGCGCCGACGATGATCACGACGATGTCCCTCATCGAAGAGCACGTACCTCGCGCGCAGCTCACCGAGGGCATGACCTGGGTGAGCACCGGCCTCGCGGTCGGAGTCGCGCTCGGCTCCTCCGTGGCCGGCTGGGTGATCGACGCAGCCGGGGCGCGCGCCGGGTACGGGGTTCCGGCCGTGTCCGGGGCCGTCGCGGTCGCGGTCGGTTTCCTCGGGTACCGCCGGCTCCGCAGGCCGGCGGCGGGTCGGGGAGGCGTCGTTGAGCACCATGTCGAGCGCGAGGAACAGCACCTGGCGTAACTGGGGCGGCAACGTCTCCGCCCGCCCCGCGCGCCAGGTCGCGCCGGCCTCGGTGGAGGAGCTGGCCGCGGAGGTGCGCCGGGCGGCCGAGGACGGCCTGAAGGTGAAGGCGGTCGGCACCGGGCACTCCTTCACGTCCATAGCCGCCACGGACGGCGTGCTGATCCGCCCTCAGCTGCTGACCGGCATACGCGGCATCGACCGGGAGGCCATGACCGTCACGGTCGAGGCGGGCACCCCCCTCAAGAGACTCAACGCGGCCCTGGCGCGCGAGGGGCTGTCGCTCACCAACATGGGCGACATCATGGAGCAGACGGTCTCCGGCGCCACCAGCACCGGCACTCACGGCACCGGCCGCGAGTCGGCCTCGATCGCGGCCCAGATCAAGGGCCTCGAGCTGGTGACGGCCGACGGCTCGGTGCTCACCTGCTCCGACAAGGAG
The DNA here is from genome assembly GCF_040704065.1 of Streptomyces sp. NPDC047869. NCBI lineage: Bacteria > Bacillati > Actinomycetota > Actinomycetes > Kitasatosporales > Streptomycetaceae > Streptomyces > Streptomyces sp. NPDC047869. Next base: position 2,388 of record NZ_JBEYRK010000021.1, on the reverse strand, counting down.
AACAGGGAGGTCTTCGCGGCCGCCCGAATAGGCCTCGGCGCACTCGGCGTCGTCACGGCGATCACCTTCGCGGTGGAACCGCTGTTCCTGCTCACCGCGCGCGAGGAACCGATGCCCTTCGACCGCGTGATCGCCGAGTTCGATCAACTGTGGGCGGAGAACGAGCACTTCGAGTTCTACTGGTTCCCGCACACCGGCAACACCAACACCAAGCGCAACAACCGCAGCGCGGGTCCGGAGCAGCCGGTCGGGCGGCTGGCCGGCTGGTTCGAGGACGAGTTCCTCTCCAACGGCGTCTTCCAGGTGGCCCAGTGGGTCGGGCGCGCGGCCCCGGCGACCGTCCCGGCGATCGCGCGGATCTCCAGCAGGGCGCTGTCCGCGCGGACGTACACGGACATCCCCTACGAGGTCTTCACCTCGCCGCGCAGGGTGCGCTTCGTGGAGATGGAGTACGCCGTCCCGCGCGCGGCCCTGGCGGACACCCTGCGCGAGTTGAAGTCCATGGTCGACCGCTCCGGACTGCGCGTCAGCTTCCCGGTCGAGGTGCGCACCGCGCCGGCCGACGACATCACCCTGTCCACCGCCTCCGGCCGGGACAGCGCGTACATCGCCGTGCACATGTTCCGGGGCACGCCGTACCAGGCCTACTTCACCGCCGCCGAGCGCATCTTCACCGCGCACGAGGGCCGGCCGCACTGGGGGAAGGTGCACACGCGGGACGCGGCGTACCTCTCCGGGGTGTACCCGCGCTTCGCCGAGTTCACGGCGCTGCGCGACCGGCTCGACCCGGAACGCCTGTTCCAGAACGACTACTTGCGGAGGATTCTGGGGGCGTAGCGATTAGTTCGGTTTCCGGGGATTACGTGAAGTTCGCCACCTTCGAGACCGCCGCGCCCCGGTAATAAGCGGCCAAGTCGCACCCCTTGCGCGAAGTTGGGCGGCGCGCCCATCCACGCACATGGCCCAAATGGAGTACTGTTGCGAGCCCTGGGTCCGGTCTCCCACCAGGCTGTCCGCGACCTCGCAGGACCGCCGGGAGGGGGCTAGTTGCACAGGGTGACGGAGTTGGTCACTTAGCGTTGCGAATAGGTAACCGTGCCATAACGGCGACCCAGGGCCCATGCCCGACACGCCGGGCAACTCGGCAAGGTTGTGGCAGGCTGCACCCGGGCAGGCCACACTCGACTAGCGGAAGCAGCGACGCACGTGACGTCGGCAGGCACCACCCGGGAGGTCCCCATGCCCGAACTGCGTGTCGTGGCCGTCTCCAATGACGGCACACGGCTGGTGCTCAAGGCTGCCGACTCCACGGAGTACACACTCCCGATCGACGAGCGGCTGCGCGCCGCCGTCCGCGGCGACCGGCCCCGTCTCGGCCAGATCGAGATCGAGGTGGAGAGCCATCTCCGCCCGCGTGACATCCAGGCCCGTATACGAGCCGGCGCCACCGCCGAAGAGGTCGCCCAGCTCGCCGGCATCCCGGTCGACCGGGTACGGCGCTTCGAGGGACCGGTGCTGGCCGAGCGCGCCTTCATGGCCGAGCGCGCCCGCAAGACCCCGGTCCGCCGGCCCGGCGAGAACTCCGGTCCGCTGCTCGGCGAGGCCGTCCAGGAGCGGCTGCTGCTGCGCGGCGCCGACAAGGACACCGTGCAGTGGGACTCCTGGCGCCGGGACGACGGCACCTGGGAGGTCATGCTCGTCTACCGGGTCGCGGGCGAACCGCACTCGGCGAGCTGGACGTACGACCCGCCCCGGCGGCTCGTCCAGGCCGTGGACGAGGAGGCGCGCTCGCTGATCGGCGAGTCCGACGACCTCGCCGTGCCGGAGCCGAGCTTCCCGTTCGTCCCGCGCATCGCCCGGCTGCCGCGCGACCGGGGCATGGACCGTGCCCTGGAGCGAGTCGACCGGGACCGGCCGAGCCTGCCCGCGCAGGCGTCCGAGCCCGCAGAGGAGAGCACGGGCGAACGCGACTCCCTGACCAGCCTGCTGGAGGCGGTGCCGAGCTTCCGGGGCGACCTGGTGGTCCCGGAGCGGCCGGCGGAGATCTCGGCGGAGGAGCCGCCCGAGGAGGTCGCCGAGGAGGAGCCCCCGGCGCCCGCCGCGTCGGCCGGATCCGCCTACGCGGACGTCCTCATGCCGCGCTCGGTGGGCAGCCACCGGGACCGGCTCATCGGCTCCACGGACCGCCAGGCCGAGGCCGACGGGGTCCGTCCCGGCCGCCGGGCCGCGGTCCCGAGCTGGGACGAGATCGTCTTCGGGACCCGGCGCAAGAAGCAGGAGTAAACGGGCCGTACCTACAACTGGGGCTACGACCCGTACCACTACACGGTCCCCGAGGGCTCGTACGCCACCGACCCCGACGGCACCGCCCGCACGGTCCAGTTCCGC